>DAIRCT010000013.1:36145-58473 GCA_036796535.1 Ignavibacteriaceae bacterium | reverse complement strand
ATCCTGATGAATCAGGATTCGCAATGACTTATGCAACAGAGCCTCAAAGGAACTGGGTTTGTGTAATTATTAATAAATGACATCGGAAAAATAGAAAAATACTGGAAGAATGCACAACTTTTATTTGTTGGAGGATCTCTCAGAATTCAGGCGGACCGGACGGGAGTCCGAACCCTACAATAAAATTTCAATGAAATTTAAGAATGAATTTCTGTTAAGGAAATAATCTGAAATAACATCAACAGATTTTCTTTGTCCTGCCCACGCTAAATGATTTTTTGCCTCTTCCGGCGCTACCCATTTAAACTCAACATGCTCTGAACTTAATTTAATCTCAGATTTGTAATTTACTTTTGCAGCAAATACCGGAATCATACAAATGTAATCATCATCGGGAGCGTAAAATGAGTTAACAGTTGGTGCTACCCAGAATTTTTCAGGAGTTAAACTTGTTTCTTCTTTTATTTCTCTTAGTGCAGCAGCGTGTGCAGTTTCATTTTCTTTTATCTTTCCGGAAACCATTTGCCAAAGGTTTGGATAATATTGATATGGTGCCCTTTTAAGAATCAGGAATTCTAATACTCCATTTTGCTCACGGAAAATATGCGCTTCGATAAGGTTTGATATAATTTTCATTTTATTAGTCCAGATAATGTATTACTAAAAATATTTTTTAATTAATCATCTCTTAAGATTCAATGATTGAAAGCATGAATGCGTGGTTGCATGTCAACAATTTAAATGTGAAATTTTCATGCTTGCATCATGCATTAATGCAGTCATGCAAACAAATCTTTCTCGCTTAAAAATACGCTCTTGCTTCTGCACGTGCTGTATGAACAATTTTACTTGCGCCCTGCACTCTTCCATCATAACTAATGGTGGTCTGTAAAAAGGAATTTAATCTGTAATCAAAATTTAGTCGCCAATAATAATTTTTACCAATCTGATTTCCATTTGTAAGTTCATAAGGAATAAAATTCTGTGATGTGTTTGCGCTCAATTCATTCCTTTCAATTTCAATTCTTAATCTGCCCGTACCAAGAAATGAAAGATTGAATCTGATAAGCTGTGAATTAATATCTATTATTGTTGGATTAGCAGGATAAGAATCCTCACTTCTACCAACTTTAATTTTAAATCCTACTTCAATATTCCTTTCCGGTCTGTAAGAAAAATCTGAGGCAATTGAATTAGAATTAATCTGTCTCATTCTATTTGAATTTACGGGCGCGATTACATTATCAGTCTGGTTCACAATATCAGTTTGATTAGAAATTTCCTGAACCATTCTGAATTTAATTCTTACACTTTTTTCGCGGTTATAAGATCTTTCATATCCATTACTGAATTCGTTTAAAGCTTTACGCTGTGTAAATCTAAAACGAAACGATAGTTCCTGTGAATTTTCAAACAGAAAAAAATCCTGTTGAATATAATTATTTCCGCGAATGGTTGTTTTTTCATTTTGGAATGAAGATAATTTTAGTAAATAGATTTTTGCATAATCTGTTTCGCGACTGTTCTCTTCAATTCTCAAAAATGTTTCGGATGAAAAAGGAGTCAATATTTTGCCAGCAAAAGAATTTGAATCAAATAATCTTGAAAAATTTATTTTCCAACGTGTACTTGTTTTCAAATCAATAACCGGAAATAACTGATCGGTAGGAAGAGTAACCTGGATATAATCGCCATCAAACAAAGTCAATTCAAACTCATTTTCATCTGCTATCCCGTTGTTATTCAAATCACCGAGGTAAATATAATTGCCTGTTCCCTGCTGCACACGCACAAAAACTTTTTGCAAGCGAGCGGATTTTTGTGTTGATACTTCGTAATACAAATCTCCATTAAGTAAAGGATCCCAGAATAAAAATTTAGAACGGGAACGAATCAGGATTGTTTCATTATCTAATAATCCTTTTTGTTTAAAGGCCTCTTCAAACTTTTTACTTCTGTAAGTGAAAACAATATTGGTACTAAACTCCCTTAACCCGTTATAATTAAGTTCAAACGAAGGTGTAAGCGAACGGGATTCTTTTATAAGCAAACCATTATCCGGAAGATAATCATCACGGAATCCATATCTGGTAAGCACACTAAATCCTTCAAAGTCTATCAACTGAAGATAAGGAGCATAATCAAAATATTTTAAGCTTGTGGAAAGAAGTGTGTCGGCAGGATGTTTTAAGTCTGTTTTATCTTCTGCTAAAAAATCAATACCGGATTTCATTTTCCAGAAAGAATAATAAGCATTCGCTTTATGCCGAAACCAACTGCTCCTTATATCTGATGTATTAGTCTTTACATAATCAAGGTTGTATTCGATAGAATATTTTTTTTGATCTGTAAATCTCAGAATATTATTAAATCTATCGGACGAAAAATCATTTCCGTTTCTTAAAAATCCTGCGTTACTTGAAATCGAAATTTCATCTATTGGTTGTAATGTAACTCCAATCTCACGAAGCGATTGATCGTTCGGCTGATCTTGATTAGAGATATTATAATCCCGGCTAAATTCCACGTGGTTAAATCTATCCAAGGTAGTAAATTTGCTTTGCACAAATCTATCACGATACGTTAAGCCGGCTTTCCCCAAATTAATTTCGCCAATATGAATTTGTGAAGGTGCAACTTTCAAAAGAATATTGCGGGCATAACCATAGTTATCTCCATCATCTAGAGTAGAGAAACGATTTTTATCCCACAAACTACCCGCATACTCCAAGCTTAAGGAAACATTTTCAAATGGATTTATATCCACAATAAAGTTTCCCATTTGTTTAAGTTCAGGTACGGGAAGAAAAATAATTGGTAAATAATTTCCCTGTCCTACGCCAACAAATTTGTAATATCCCAAACTTTGTCTTATGTAATCACCTTTTTGTTCACCGACATAACTGAAACTTATGTTGTAGAGTGAAAGTGAATCACCCGGGGTATAAATATAATAGGAATAGGAAACATTATTAATGGTAGTATCAACTTTAGTATAAATTCCTTTTGTTATTCCTAGTGAATCGGGTTGAGCCAATTGCACACCTGATTTTACAGCTTTATTCCGGTCATCTCCTGCGTTATTTAGAATATTTTTATCATCTTCACTTAAAGAAACATCAATCGGAGCATCCTGGTCATCACCTTCACGCATATACTGGAATTTTACCCGCAGCTTGTCATTAAAAAATTTGCCCGAAGAACCGGCACCAAAAAAATTGCGCGCAAATTTTCTATCAGTGTATTCAAAATCTACATTAATTCTACTTGCAGAAGTTATCAAACGTTTTGTGGTAAATGTTATGGTTGCATTTGAGTATTCAATCGTATAATCCTGATTTTCACCTCTCTTCATCTCAATACCATCAATATAAACTTTTTCTGTTCCGGCAATTATGATAATATCACGTTCATTATTTATTCCGGATAAACGATACGGACCCTGCACACCATCACTACCATTAAATTTATTGGAGTTAAACTTTCCTCTTGAAGTTGCAATAGATAAATAACCGCTGGCATCAGCTACAGAAAATTCAGCAGTTAATCCTTGCAATTTTCTATCAATTACACCAAACTCACCAAATTTTTGTTGGAGCTGGTAATCACCAAACGTAGCAGTAACATTTGGATGTTTGATTTGGATAAACACTTTATCAAGTTCTTCCAATCTTTCGGTGTTACCTTCCGGCTGGATTGGAGTATTTTCATCCGTCAGTGCGGCAACAATTTCAATATCTTCAGAAATCCTTCCCGATAGTTGAAGCCGCAATCCGCTATTGAGTGAAAAATCTTTTGTAGTGCCGACAGTAAATCCGCGCACAATGCTTCCACTTTTTTGCATATTTGATCCAAAGATTGCCTCAGGTGTAAACCCGCCGCCAACTGAAGTTAGCACTCGAACAGTATCACCAAATTTTTCATCATACTTTATAACCAAACTGCGCCTTTTATATTCTTTCTGTAGTGAAAATTTTAGTGATTTATATTTAACGATTAAAGTATCAAAAATGGAGTATGGCAATGAATCAGATAAAGTAAAATATCCTTTTGAATAAATAAACCTATAATCATTTTGATTCAGTAGTTTACCTTTAAGATAAATCTGTTCAGTGTTTGGAATAATATTTACTTTAGAAATTGTATAGTGATTATTAAGTTTTATCGCGATGGTGTCAGTTGTTATATAGGAGTTGTAATCTGTTTGTGTGTATGCATTAGAATGCCACAAACAGAATAATAATAAGATAATGTTAAGATATTTAAAAGATTTCAAAAAGTAGTAGAATTTTTTTTGAAAACTAATTTAAGCTAATGGTTTTATCAAGGCTAATTTTATTTATTCTGAATGGTAAACAATTATTAAATTAGCCAATGTTATTTATAAGAATTAATTTAATCACCCAAAAAGTTTGATTAAATGTTAATCTTGTATTAAATAAGTGTTAAATCATAGCATCCTTAAATAATTTATTTTAAGATTTAGATAAAATCATTACTATTCGTTAATTTTGGTTTAACTAAAAATCTATTTAGATTTATAAAAAATATTCGATAATAATCTCACAGAATTAATAAAATAAATATGCAAAGCTCAAAAATTGATTTTCTTGGCAAGTATAATGAACTTGTTCAAGTAGCGTTAAGATCTTCCGCAGATTTTCCAAATAAAATTTGCGATTTTATCACTACCGAATTTGAACTTGATGCTTCGGCAATCTTTAAAGTAAATAATAATAAAAATCTGGAGTTGATTGGAAAATCATACAGCAGCAAAAAAAATCTATCATCCCAAACTCAATTAAGCTGTCCAAATTGCCAGAGTCTGGTTGACGAAACCAATGCGCTAAAATTTAATATTCAATCTAACTGCAACTTTAACATTACAGAGCAGTTAATGAATGAGGGCTGCGTTTTGATTAACATATCAGATGGTCAGTCCGCTTTATTAAAGGTTGCAAAAAAATCTACATTTTCTAAAAGTGATATTGATAACTTAGAATTAATAAGTAATAGCATTAAAAATCTTTTAAAGCTATGGATTGGTAAAGATGGAAGTCTGGATAATTCTTTAAGCTCTATAATTTCCTCTATCGCACAGGAGCTGAGAACACCTACAAACAGCATTATGGGTTTTGCCTCTTTGCTTAATGAAGAAAATCTATCCTCTGCTCAAACTGAATACGTTGGAACTCTTAAAGACAACGCTTTTGAGTTATTATCTGTTATAAATGATTTAATTGATTTCAGTAAGCTTGAAAGCGGTATAACTAAAAAAAATGTTACCTCTGTTAATGTTAAAGATTTTTTAAATGAAATTATTTCATTGTTCACATCCAAAATTGAAAAATCAAGAATTGAGTTTATCGTTGACATTGATAAATCAATCCCCGATACCATAAAAGTTGATTCACAAAAACTTAGATATGTGTTATTAAATATTCTTACAAATTCTGTAAGAATGACTGAGCACGGTAAAATATCGATATCTGTTTTTGCACCAAGTAGTAAAAAGCTTTTTGTACGGATTACTGATACAAGCCCCGGTGTTAATGCTAAAAAAAGTAATGAATTTTTCCAACCATTTGCTCTAAACGAACTACATACATCAAAATTCGGCAATCTAACCGGATTAGGTTTAACTCTATCAAAAAAATATATTGAGTTTCTTGATGGAGATATAAACATATCAAGCGGTGTTGGAAAAGGTATTACTTATAATTTTACAATCTCAGCAGAAATTATCAGTTCTGTAGAAAGTCAATTGTCATCGCTGCCCAAACCAGTCGGATCAAAAAATAAAGTTCTTGTTGTTGAAGATGATTATGCTACATCAAAGCTTTTAAGCAATTATTTATCTAAATGGGGATATGAACCAACTATTGTAAATTCAGCTCAGCAGGCGCTAAAGATTGTTGAAACCCAGCAGTACCTTTCCATTATAATGGATATCATTTTACCTGATGCTAATGGATTTGAATTGCTGAAACAATTGCGTGAAAATTCAAACACTCGTCATACGCCTATTATAGTTTGTTCTGTTGAGGCAGAACAACAAAAAGCTTTTATGATGGGTGCAGTTGAATATTTTGTAAAACCTATAAACTATAAATATTTAGTTGAAGTTCTTACAAGTTATAAACTTAAAAAGGATTCAAATATTCTTATTGTAGATGATGATGTTCCTACACTTAATTTGATTAAAGAAGCTGTTGAGCAAGCCGGATTTAATGCTATCGCAGAATGTCAGTCATCCAAAGTTATGGGTATGATTGAAAATATAAGTCTTGATCTTGCGATAATTGATCTTGAGATGCCTGTTGTTAATGGATTTGATCTGATTAAAATGATTAAATCAAATAAAAATTTCATTAAACTTCCAATTATTATTTACACGGGAAAAGAATCCTACCAGGATGATCTAAAAAAGATTGATGGAATGTTTTCAGATCTTCTTCATAAAAGCAGCAGCAACATAGAAGATCTTGCTGAAACTGTAAACGCAATGATAAATCGGTATGATGAACCATCCACACCTGAAGAAGTTATGGAAAAGAAGGATGGTATTAAAATTTTATTGGTTGAAGACTACAAACACTCTCAAATAATCGTAACAAGATTGTTAAAGAAAAATAATTTCGATTCAATCGTTGTAGTTGAAAATGGCTTACAAGCGCTTGAACAGGCACAGCAGCAAAAATATGATTTGATATTAATGGATATGCAAATGCCGGTTATGAATGGATTTGAAGCAACTTTAAAAATACGTGAGTTAGATAATTATAAAGATACTCCGATAATTGCCTTAACAGCATTTGCTATGAAAGGTGACCGTGAAAAATGTTTGGAAGCCGGTGCAACCGATTATATCCCCAAACCAATCGATAGTCAGGAGTTTATTGAGAAGGTTAAGTATTATACAGAGAATAAAGTTTCAAAAAAATAAATAACCGCTTGTATCCCCTGTCAAAAAATTCATAAATGCTAAAGCATTTTTGTAATTTTGTTTATACAATTATAGGATTTCCATAGTATGATTAATCAAACACCAAGAGTTCGTTTTGCGCCAAGTCCAACGGGTTATCTTCACGTCGGTGGATTAAGAACTGCTTTATATAATTTCCTTTTCGCAAGAAAATATAGTGGCACTTTCGTTTTAAGAATTGAAGACACTGATAGAAACCGTTATGTTGAGGGCGCAGTAGAAAATCTAATCAAAGCTCTAAATTGGGCAGGTCTGCAGTATGACGAAGGACCTGAAGTCGGTGGGAATTTTGGACCTTACTTGCAATCTGAGCGATTAGAAATTTATAAAAAATATGCGAATGAGCTAATTGAAAAAGGAAAAGCTTACTATTGCTTCTGTTCACCCGAACGATTAAAAGCTTTACGCGAAGAACAAGAGAAACAAAAACTTCCACAAGCAAAATATGATAAGCACTGTCTTCATCTTTCAAAAGAAGAGATTGAAGAAAAACTAAATTCCGGAATACAAAAAGTTATTAGATTAAATGTAGTTCAGAATGAAACGATTAAGTTTGATGATATAATCCGCGGACATGTTGAGTTTGAAAGTAATAATGTTGATGATCAGGTATTGATTAAGAGTGATGGTTATCCAACTTATCATCTCGCAAATGTTGTAGATGATCATCTAATGAAAATAACTCACGTTATTCGCGGTGAAGAATGGCTTTCATCAACACCAAAGCATGTTTTACTTTATGATGCTTTTGGATGGGAACGGCCAGTGTTTGCTCATCTGCCATTACTATTAAATCCTGATCGTTCCAAACTAAGTAAAAGACAAGGCGATGTTGCTGTAGAGGATTATCGTGATAAAGGTTATTTGAAAGAAGCCCTGATAAATTTTGTGGCTCTGCTTGGATGGAATGCCGGAGATGATAAAGAATTTTATTATATGAATGAATTGATAAACAACTTTTCTTTAGAGCGTGTAAATAAATCCGGAGCTGTATTTGATCTACAGAAATTAAACTGGCTGAATGCAGAACATCTTAGAAAAAAATCAAATCAGGAATTATTAATACTTTTGAAGGATGAACTTCAAAGATCAAAATTTAAAGATCAATTTTTTTCAGATGAGTATCTAATTCAGATTATTGAAGCAATGAAAGAGCGAGTATCATTCATTAAAGAATTTATTGATAGCTGTGTTTATTTTTATCAGGCACCGGCAGAATATGAACAAAAAGCAGTAGAAAAAAATTGGAGACCTGAAACTTCAAATCATTTAATAAAATTGAAAGAAGAATTTTCCAAGCTTTCAAATCCTACAAAAGAAGATTATGAGCAGGCACTTATTAAAGTTTCAGAAGAATTGAATGTTGGGAAAGGAAAACTCATTCATCCGTTAAGATTAGCTTTATCCGGACAAAGTACAGGACCCGGAATGTTTGATTTGCTTTTTATTCTTGGTAAAGATGAAGTTATAAATAGAATTGAAACTGCAATCAAAATCCTGAAATAAATTTTGTTAGATCACATTAGATTTTTTTAATATGACTTAACCAGTTAGACTAATTATTTCTTTCCGGCAGTTTTAGCCCAGGTATCTTTTAATGTTACCGTCCGATTAAAGACAATTTTTTCATCTGTTGTATATTTTGTATCTACACAAAAATATCCCTGTCTTTCAAATTGAAACCGATCGCCTGGTTTTGAATTTTTTATAAAAGGTTCAACTTTAGCATTCGGAATTATTTCCAATGAATTGGGGTTAATCAGATCTTTATAGTCTTTATCCTTTTCATTTGCGGGATCTTCAACAGTTAACAGCCGATCATATAATCTAACTTCACAATTAATTGAATTCTTTGCATCAACCCAGTGAATTGTACCTTTAACTTTTTTTGTGCTTGTTCCTGTTCCACTTTTTGTTTCAGGATCATAGCTGCAATTTAACTGAACTACTTCTCCATTTTCATTCTTTATAACTTCATCACATTTTATAATGTAAGCGTAACGTAGTCTTACTTCTCCTCCTAAAACCAAACGATGAAATCCTTTAGGAGGATTTTCCATAAAATCATTTTTTTCTATGTATATCTCATTTGAAAAAGGAACTTTGCGATGCCCCATCAAAGGATCTTCGGGATTGTTAACGGCATCGAGTTCTTCTTCTCCATTATAGTTTGTAATAACAACTTTTAATGGATCAAGAACTGCCATAACTCGCTGAGCTTTTTTGTTTAAGTCTTCACGAATAGCAAACTCCAATAATGCAACGTCAGTCAGAGCATCACGTTTTGCAACTCCAATCATCTCAGCAAAATTCTGAATTGCTTCAGGCGTATATCCTCTTCTGCGATATGCGGCGATAGTAGGCATTCTTGGATCGTCCCACCCATCAACAAAATTATTTTCAACTAATTCGAGCAATTTACGTTTACTCATAACTGTATAAGTTAAATTCAGTCTGGCAAATTCAATCTGCTGTGGATGATAGATTTCAAGTTCATTTAAAAACCAATCATACAACGGTCTGTGCACTTCAAATTCAAGTGTACAAATAGAATGCGTAATCCCTTCAAGCGAATCTTCCAAACCATGAGCCCAATCATAAGTTGGATAAATGCACCATTTATTTCCTGTCCGATGATGTTCAGAATGAATTATACGATACATAACAGGATCACGGAGTAACATATTTGGAGATGACATATCTATTTTAGCACGAAGAACTTTTTCACCATTCTGGAATTCGCCATTTTTCATCCGCTCAAAAAGATTAAGATTTTCTTCAACGCTACGATTTCTATTTGGGCTTTCCTTCCCTGCTTCAGTGATCGTTCCTCTTAACCCGCGCATAGTTTCTGGATCTGAATCATCAACATATGCTTTACCTTTTTTAATTAATCTAATTGCATATTCATACATTTTATCAAAATAATCTGAAGCAAAGTAAATTCTGTCTTCAAAATCTGCACCCAGCCATTTTACATCTTGGATAATTGAATCCACATATTCCTGATCTTCTTTTGTGGGATTTGTATCATCAAACCTGAGATTAAATTTCCCTTTATAGTCTCTGGCTATTCCATAATTAAGACAGATAGATTTTGCATGTCCAATATGCAGATATCCATTAGGTTCGGGAGGAAATCTTGTATGAACTCTACCATTATATTTATTGGTTTTTAAATCCTGGTCAATAATTTCATAAATAAAATTTTTTGATTTTTCTATAGTTGAATCACTGGTTTGTGTGTTATCGTTGTCCATAATTCCATTATTTGATTTTATTTTCAAAAATAAAGAAAGATGTATTAAAGTGTAAGTGGATTATAAAGAAAGGATATAGAAAAATGGATGACTATTATAATAGCAAGTAAATGCAGAAACAGGACGAGTTTTTATCTCAACTAAACCCGCCCTGAAAATTTATAAATGTTCATAAGTTGTAAAAGATACTCAATCTTTTCTCTATCAAAGATGTTGGGAATTCTTTTAAAGTTTGAAAATACTTTGGTAATGCCGGTTAATCTTCCAAATTCATTTACCATTCTTTGGATAATTCTTCCATCATCTTCAATATCATAATGACCGTCTTGACCAATATAAGTTTTACTCATAATTTCCCTCAAATTGTTTAATCAAAAATTAGTTCTTCCGGTTTATCAATTTTTTCGATGTACGAAATTTCCGGGATGTTATACTCATCGAAGAGATCTTCAATTTCTTCTTCGCTGTACTCATCAACATTTTCCCAATTGCTAACCATTAGAAAAATATTTTTTTCTTGGTTTTTTGTTTTTGCTTTCTTCTTTGTAGAACTTTTCATTTGAACCTCCGTTAAATATGTTTACTAATAAGCTAACAATGATTATGCCAACTCTTTTATTTGCTAGGGATATTATTCTGGATTATTATTAGTTCAAACTGAGATTGAGATTAAAAATTAGTATTGCAGGCGGTGATAGCAATCAATATGAGATTGAATACAGGCAAAAATCCCTAAAAAATAAATAAAGTAATGATATTGTTTTGCAAAGATTAGAATTTTTTAGACGAGGAAGATAAATTTGTGGCAAATTTAGAGTTTAATCATAATATAGTTTTATTCGCGGATCTCATTAATACATTTAGTATTAATTGAAAAAATCAAAAAGATACTGTAAAAACTACCTGATTTTGAAAATATGTAAAAAAATTTTAGCGCTGGTACTTATGCAAATAATATTTTTAAAATTTCATTTGGACATTTGCGAAATGAGTTTTAAGATTTACACAAAAAATTAATAAAAAGTTTTTATTGATTTAAGTGTTTATTAACTCAGTTATGTTTAACTTTAATTCCAACAAAATTAAAGTATTATTCAACTGAAAAATTGAAAAATATTTTAATTACTCTACTAAACAATAAAATCCCGGAACAATAATTAAAAAAGGAGCGTAACTTGTTTAACAAGGCAATGGAAAATATAAGTCTATCGCCAATCGTGGCGATTAGTGAAGAAGTAAATAAAAAGTCATTAGAAACCGGAAAAGATTTTATCCTTTTTCAAAGAGGTGAAATTGGTTTTTCTACTCCGCAATATATCGTTGATGCCATGATTGATGCATTACACCAGGGATTAACAAAATACCCAATCTCGGGCGGACACATAAAGCTTAAAAATGCTATCATTAAAAAATTATCAGCTTTTAATAATATTAAAGGATTAGAGCCGGAAAATATTGTTGTAACGCACGGGGGGCAGGAAGGATTGCAACTAGTATTTAAACTTTTCGAAGGAAAAAAGGTTGTTGCATTTGCTCCTGTATGGAGTTGTGTTCTCGAAAATTTTGTACCATACGCAAGTACCGATCTAAAACAAATACCTTTATCTGAAGATTTTAATATTGATTATAATCTTTTAGAAAGTGAAATAAAAGATGCAGCTTTTCTTTACCTTAATACACCTCATAATCCAACTGGAAAAATTTTTAGTGAAGAAGAGATAAAGAAAGTGGTGGAAATTTGCCGTAAGCATAACACTTACATTTTATCTGATGAAGCGTATGAGCGAATAACCTTTGAAGGAAAAAAACATTTTAGTCCGATGCAGTTAGATTATGAAAACATTATTTCCGTTTATACGTTTTCAAAAACCTATGCTATGACTGGTTGGCGCTTAGGATATTTAGTAAGTCGTAGTAAACATCTTACAAATATTATTAAGTTAGGTGATTACACACAAACTGCCGGAGTACCAACTTACACCCAATTTGCAGGTGCTGAAGCTTTGTTAAATGCTGAAAAGGAAAAAGAATCCGTTGAAAGTTTTATGCAAGAATTCTCCCTAAGGAGAAGTACTTTATATGAAGGTCTGAAAAGCATTGATGGTGTCAAGCTTCCCGGCAAACCTGATGGTGCTTTTTATATTTTCCCTGATTTCTCCGAGTTTGTTCCTAAAAATTTGAAAAAAGAGGAAAGTAATCTTTATGTTTTCACTAAATTGATGGATGAAGGGGTTGCAACGGTTTATGGATCATGCTTCGGGAAGTATTTCAAAAATAATTTAAGGTTTTCTTATTCAACAACTAATGTTAAGCAGATTGAAGAAGGTATAAACAGGATTAAATCAGCACTTAAATAATATTATAACAACTGATTACCGGAACATAAATCGAGAATTTTTCTAAAAAAATTAATTTGGTTTGATTAGAATGAAATATCTCTTATATGTGTAAGAAATGATTGTGCACCAATTCCCGCAAAGCTTATTAATGCGTTATCCAGAGTTTCAAACTGTTTAAATATGATGTTTAATTTTGTTTGAACAAAAATGTTATTTATGCTCCCTTGGGGAGTAATTGCAATTATATCACCCTTTAATTTTCTAACATCTTTAACGGCATTTATCATAACGCTTGCAAATGCTGAATCAATAAATCGGGTATGTGAAAAATCAATAATAAATTTAAAATGGTTTGCGTTTATTAGAGAATCGAAAATCTGTTTAAGATTTTTGGCTTCCTTTAAGGTTGCGTTTAATGAATTGACTTTTATTACAGATATGCCTTCGATAATGTCAACTAAAAAATCTTCTTGTGTGGAGACTGAGTTTAAATTCATATTTTATTTTCTCTCCATTTTATAACTAAATAAAAATAATCGTAATTTTTTTTTAGCATTTATAAATGATCAAAAGAACTAGAAAGCCCAGGGTATCGTCTGGGCTTCCTAAACTACTGCATAGTTGGAGCTATGTGTAGAGTTTTCACTGCGAGTTTATTTGCTCTAAAGATATGCCAATTCATTTTTGATTGATTTTCAAAGATTTATAAAAATATATTGTTCAAATTCGGAATTGAGTCTCATTTTGACATTTAATTAATATTCCATTCCCAGAATACTTAATGAATTAGCTGAAGGAGCTTTAATTAATCAAATAAAATTATTTTATAATATTTTCTCATTAAAATTTTTAAAAAAAACTTTATTAAAAATCTTCTACCCGCTGGATCCAAATGATTTCTGAGGCAAATTGTTTAAGAGTTATTTCTTTATTAATTTTACCAAGCATTTAACAAATAAACATTAAAAATTTTTCATATTAATCTGTTCTTTTTTGTATTTGAGTGTAAAATAATTTTGTTTTTAATATAAATTCTGATGCCGAAGTGGCGGAATTGGTAGACGCGCTGGACTCAAAATCCAGTATGGCTTACCCCATGTGCCGGTTCGAGTCCGGCCTTCGGTACATTGCCTCCTTTATCGGGGGCATTTTATTTGATGATATTCTAAACATTATATTTTGCTTTAAATTTACAAGTGTTTAAATATTTTTATTAAATGAAATCCAACCTGAAAATAACTTTACAGATAATCTTTACCTCAGTATTACTTGGATTGATTTATAATCATCTTAGTCCAAATGGAATAAGTTTATTTAGAGATGATCGAAAAATCGTTTGGGCAAGTGATTCAATGATGAATAATTCAAAGTCTGTTAATGAAACCCCAAATGTATTGGAATCATCACCAGCAAAGGAAAAAACAATATCAGAAAAATCCATTGAAAAGGTTCAGGATTTTAAAGAGCCGATTGCGATTAAAATTGATTTTGCTTACAAATTATTTCTGGAAGGTAAAATATTTATTGATGCCAGACCGGTAGATGAATTTGAAGAAAGTCATATTAAAGGTGCAATAAATATTCCCTTCTATGGATCTGAAAATTATCAATCGGTCCTTAACAAAATTCCAAAAGATGAAGTAGTAGTCACTTACTGTAGCGGTGAAGATTGTGAATTAAGTATTTTATTGGGAAATGAACTTTTTGAAAAAGGTTATAAAAAAGTTTATGTCTTTTTTGGTGGATGGAATGATTGGCTGAAAAAAGGTTATCCAATAAGTAAAAAATAAAATGAAATTACTGTTAACAAATAAATATTATCTCCTTATAGCAAGATACATTCTTGGGATAGTTTTTATTTATGCAGGTGCAGAAAAAATATCAAACCCTGATGCATTTGCACAGGCAATCATAAATTATAAACTGTTCCCAATCTGGATAATTAATATTACTGCAATAACTTTACCCTGGATTGAATTAGTAACCGGAATACTGCTAATCTTTCGTGTTTATATAAAAATTAATAGTGGGATTATTCTATCACTACTTTTAGTATTTGAGATAATAATTATAATAAGTCTGCTTAGAGGATTAAATATCGATTGTGGCTGTTTTGGTGGCGGTACTAAAATCGGTATTACTAAATTATTGGAAAATTTCTTGCTTATACTTATATCAATCTCACTGATTTTGCTTGATAAAAATATTTATATGCAGAAGTGATGATTAAGAAGATACCCGAATGAATCCCTAATAATGAAAATTATTTTTTAATATATCTTATACCTTTATCAGCGATATCTTTTCTATAATAGATCCCATCAAAATAAATTTTATTAATTGCATTATAAGCTTTTTGTTTAGCCAGACTTAAATCATTTTGATTAAAAAATGTTGTAACCCCCAAAACTCTACCGCCATTAGTTACAATTTTATTATCAATTTTTTTTGTACCGGCGTGATAGATAATTATCTCATTATCTTTTTGGTCAAGACCTGATATTTCAAATCCTTTTTTATAATGGTCAGGATATCCATTAGAAGCTGCAACTACGCACACAGCGCAACCACCAGAATATTTTACTGCTGTTTTATTTAAATTATTGCAAGCCGCTGAATAGAGTAAATCGAGAAAATCACCTTCAAGTATGGGCAATACAACCTGGGTTTCCGGATCACCAAACCGACAATTAAATTCAATAACTTTTGGAACTCCGTTATGGATCATCAATCCAGCATAAAGACAACCAATAAACTGATTGCCGGATTCTTTCATTTGTTTTAGTACTGGTTGGATGATATCATTTGCAATTTTTTTCATTAATGTATCATCAACAAGCGGAGCAGGAGCATAAGCGCCCATACCGCCAGTATTCTTACCAGTATCACCATCGCCAATACGTTTATGATCCTGCGCTGCCGGTAAACAAATAAAATCTTCTCCATCAGTTATTGCAAAAACTGATGCTTCTTCCCCTTCCAGAAATTCTTCAACAATAATTTTATTACCAGAATCACCAAATATTTTTTCTTCAAAAATTAGTTTTAAAGCTTGGTCTGCTTCTAAAATATTTTCGCAAATCAAAACACCTTTTCCAGCAGCCAGCCCATCAGCTTTGATTACTATTGGATATTTAATCTTATCTAAAAAATCTTTAGCTAAATCGTAATCAGATAAATCAAACTCATGATAATCAGCGGTTACTACATTTGCGTTTAGCATGATATTTTTTGCAAAAGCTTTACTGGATTCAATCTTTGCTGCGTTACTAGACGGACCAAAAACTTTAATACCCTTTTGTCGAAGTTTATCTGAAAGACCCTCAACTAATGGTTGTTCCGGACCAATAATAACAAGATTTATTTTATTATTAATTGAAAAATTAACTATGGATTGATGATCGGATATGTCCAAATTAATATTGTGAGCAATTTTTTCTGTACCAGGATTACCTGGCGCACAATAGAGAATCGATAGACTTTTACTCTCAGAAATCTTTAAAGCTAAAGCATGCTCTCTTCCGCCAGAACCAATTAATAAAACTTTAATCACACATCAGCTCTAAGTTTCAGTTGAAATTGCTTTGTCAGTAATTCGGTCAGAGTATCACGTCTATATTTAGCTAAAAATTCCTGACTGGGTTTTGGTAACAGATTTTGTTTGTATAAATCATATACTTTTAAAATTGTGTTTTTTATATCCTGTACATCATCAGGCGCACAAATAAATCCTGCTCCTGATTCTTCAATCGCCATTTTAGCAGCCCCATCGGGTACGCAAGCTATTATTGGTTTTTCAGCACCAAGATATTCATAAACTTTACCTGGAAGAATTGCATCAATGTTTCGTCTTTTACCAATCATAAACCATAATACATCAGCAGATTTTATTTTGGCTATTGATTCATTATGATCTACATAGCCATGATCTTTAACAAAGGATTGCAAATTTAATCTTCTAATAAGTTTTTGATTTTCTTTCCTCAAAAAACCTACAAAGTGCAATTCTATGTTAGATGCTATATCAGGCCTTTCAATTGATATCACTTTGAATGCCTTGAGAAAATATTTTGGAGTGTTATATACCATAAATATTCCTGCATACATTAAAACCATTTTATTTTGTGGTTTTGGCTGTGCCTGAATTTTAGTAAAATCTTCCAGATCGTAACCATGTGAAATGATAACTACATCTTCAAAAGTTAAGAACGGATAAGTCTTAAGTAATTTTTCTTTAATTTTTCTATTTGTTACAATTATTCGATCCGCGGCCTTTAGTGCCTTATACTCTTTATGTTTATGTAGAATCTTGTGGAATGGCGTAGGATAAAATGCAAAGTAACTTCCATACCATAAATCACGGTAGTCCGCAAAGATTGGAATATCATGTTTCTTTTTGATTTGCGATAATATTTCGAATGAAGAAAATGGTGGTGATGTTACAAATAAAGCATCGAAATGTTTATTAGTTAAAATTTCATCAACCTTTTTAAAGACTTTTTTGGACCAGGAAATTTTATTATCAGGAATGAAAATTGTTTGATTAATTTTATCAAAAATATTTCTGATAAACTCACTCGGTAATTTCATAGTTCCAAATTTTGATAATAAAGAATTTGGTTCTCTACTGCCTGAAACTCTGATAACCTCAATTTTTAATTCTTGCAGTTCATCATTTAAAAATTTGTCGTGAGCAAAATATGCTACTTTTCCTGAGGTAATAACTGTTGGTTCCCAGTTATAATTCTTCATATACTTCACAAATTTTAAAGTACGTTGAACACCACTTAATCCCATAGGTGGAAAGTAATATGCGATAACTAAAACCTTAAACATATATCATCTTTAAATTATTTATGACTTTGATAATTTGGTGCTTCCTGAGTTAAAATTACATCGTGTGGATGACTTTCAGTCAGTCCGGCAAGAGTAATTCTAATAAATTTACCTTTAGATTTAAGTGTTTTAATATCTTTGGTCCCGCTATAGCCCATAGCAGCTTTTAAACCACCAACGAGTTGGTAAACAGTATCTTCAAGGGGACCTTTATATGCCACTCTTCCTTCAATACCCTCGGGGACTAATTTTTTGATATCATCTTCAGCATCCTGAAAATATCTATCTTTACTTCCTTTTTTCATTGCACTCATAGATCCCATTCCACGATATAGTTTAAAACTTCTCCCTTCATATAAAACTTTTTCACCAGGACTTTCATCAACACCTGCCAACAAACCACCAATCATAACTGAATCAGCGCCAGCAGCAATTGCTTTTGGAACATCACCCGTTTGTTTAATTCCGCCATCCGCAATTATTGGGATACCAAACTTTTTAGCTGCCTTATAAGCATAAGCAATTGCAGTAATCTGTGGAATCCCAACACCTGCAATTACTCTGGTAGTGCATATAGAACCAGGTCCAATACCAACTTTTATTGCATCGACTCTACAATTTATAAGATCAAGTGCAGCCTCATAAGTTCCAATATTTCCAGCAATTAGTTGAATATATCTAAATTTTTTTCTTATTTCTTTTATTGTCTTAATAACACCCTGCGAATGTCCGTGTGCCGTATCTATTACAATAACGTCGGCTCCGGCATTAGAAAGTGCTTGAACTCTTTCAACAGTGTCATAAGTTACTCCAACTGCTGCTCCAACTCTTAATCTGCCAAGTTCATCCTTGCAAGCATTTGGGTGTTTTTTCTTTTTTAGTATGTCTTTATATGTTATCAGACCTTTTAATTTATTGTTCTTATCAACAACAGGAAGCTTTTCTATTTTAAATTGCTGTAAAATTATTTCAGCTTTTTCTAATGTAGTACCAACTGGGGCAGTAATTAGATTTTCTTTTGTCATCAAATCAGAAACTCTAAGATTTTTATTAGGTTCAAATCGTAAGTCTCTATTGGTAAGTATCCCAACAAGTTTTCCATTGTTATCAATTATTGGGATTCCAGAAACCCGATAATTTTTCATCATCTCCAAAGCTTCCCCGATTTTTTTCTCAGGAGTTAAAGTTATTGGATTCCTAATCATACCACTTTCAGATCGCTTTACTTTATCTACTTCAACGCATTGATCTTCAATTGATAGGTTTTTATGCAATATACCGATTCCACCTTCACGTGCTAAAGCAATAGCCATAGCTGATTCTGTTACAGTATCCATCGCTGCCGAAATTATAGGAATATTTAATTTAATTTCAGGTGTAAGGAATGTTGTTACATCAACATCCCTGGGCAGAACAGAAGATTTACCAGGTATTAAAAGTACATCATCAAATGTAAGACCCATCTCAAGTAGTTTTCTATCCAACATATCACTTCCCTATTTCTTATTAATATTATTTAATCACTCAAATGCAGAAAAACCAGTTATATCTTCGCCAATTATCAAAGTATGCATCTCATGAGTTCCTTCATATGTAATAACCGATTCAAGGTTTGCAGCGTGACGCATTACAGGATATTCATCCAGAATACCATTTGCTCCTAAAATCTGTCTGGACATTCGTGCAATGTTTAATGCGATCTCGCAATTATTCCGCTTTGCCATAGAAACTTGTGTAAATTTTAGAGCACCTTTATCTTTTAATCTTCCAAGTTGAAGATTCAATAATTGAGCTTTAGTAATCTCTGTAACCATATATACTAATTTATTTTGAGTTAATTGATATGAAGCAATAGGTTTTGTGAATTGCACTCTTGATTTTGAATAATTTAGTGCGCTGTCATAGCAAGCCATCATTGAACCAACAACACCCCAGGCAATTCCATATCTTGCTTGATTTAAACACATAAGTGCGTTTTTTAATCCTTCAGTTTTAGGGAGCAAGTTATCTTCCGGTATAAATACATTATCAAAGATTAATTCTGAGGTTACCGATGCCCGAAGAGAATGTTTACCTTTCATTTCAGGAGCAGTAAATCCCTTCATACCTTTTTCAACAAGGAAGCCTCTCACAGTTCCATCTAATTTAGCCCAAACAACTGCAACATCAGCAATTGTACCGTTTGTAATCCACATCTTAGCTCCATTAAGGAGATATCCGCCATCAACTTTAATTGCTTTTGTGATCATACCACCCGGATTTGAGCCATAATCCGGTTCAGTCAATCCAAAACACCCAACATATTCTCCGCTAGCTAATTTTGGTAACCATTTATCTTTTTGGTCTTCACTTCCAAAAGTAAAGATAGGATACATAACTAAAGCACTTTGTACGGAGGCAAAGCTACGAATCCCACTGTCCCCTCTCTCTAACTCCTGCATAATTAATCCATAGGCAACATTATTTAATTCTGCACAGCCGTATTTTGTGGAGAGAGTTGGTCCAAACAATCCCAATTCTGCCATTTTTGGAATTAATTGAGATGGAAATTTTGATTCTCGATTATATTGTTCAATAATTGGAATTATTTCATCGCTTACAAATTCACGTACTGCATCTCTTATCATTATTTCTTCTTCAGACAGTAAAGAATTGATATTAAAATAGTCTACTCCAATAAACTTATTCATTTTTTCTTTCTAAAATTTGAGTATTGAAAATTATTAAAAGGTGATTAGAGAAACAATTTTAATTTCATTTATCATCCAACATTTTATAATAAATTACCTTGTTAAATAATTTGGTTATATGCATTTTAAAATTGTGATAAATTACAAAACCAAAATAAATCAAATAACAGCATACTTAATAATAATTGGTTACCTTAGTTTAACCATTGTTAATGTTTTTCATTTTCATAGACTTAATCTTGGCAATAATACATTTACTATTTCAGTTAATTATGAAAATAAGACTGATGAAAATAATTTTTATTCTTGCCCCATACAATTAGCATACAATCTACTTAATAATTCTATTGTTTCGTCTTCGCTTGTAGCGTGTTCAACATCTATTCAATCTGAGAAATTATTCGTCCCCTCCGATATTCCCAAATTCAAGAAGGAGTTCATTTCTCATTATTCTTTAAGAGCTCCACCCTTTTTCTCCTAATTCGGATTATTAAATTTTATTTAACTATTCAAGTTTACTGATTGCACATTAGTTTATTGTATTAGTGCTGTAATCATATTCGTGAATATTAATCAGTTTATTTTAATTAGGAGTTAATATGAATTTCAAATTTTATCTATTTGCAATTTTAGTAATGATTTTATTTAATGCAGACTTATTTGCTAAAAATAATTTTCAAATTAAAGGAAATGTAAGAGACGAAAAGACCAATGAACCTCTTGTTGGAGTAAATGTCCTGATTTTACAATCTAAAAACGGCACCGTTACCGATGTAAATGGAGATTTTGCTATCGGAGATCTTGATGAAGGAAGATATTCAATCCGTTTTTCTTATCTAGGATATTCCACAATTACAAAAGAAATTGATGTACCTTTAAAAAATTCTGAAATTATTGAAATTAAGTTAAAGGAAACCAGTATTGATTTAAGTGAAGTTGTGGTTACTGGAAATCCTTTTTTGGTTGGAACCAAGAATCTTTCTCAATCAACGGTAACTTTATCAAAATTAGATTTATTAATTAAAGGCAGCGGCAATATTGCCGACGCTTTAAATTTTCAACCCGGAGTTTCAGTCCGATCAAATGGAGTTGCAACTGCCAGACCGGTATTACGTGGATTTAGCAATAACAAAGTTTTGATTTTAGAGGATGGGCTACGGATGGGTGATCTGTCTTCTGCTTCTGATGATCACGCAATATCAAATGATGGAAGCGAAGCAGAAAAAATTGAAGTGATTGAAGGACCATCAAGTTTACTTTATGGCAGCAATGCCGTTGGTGGTGTTATAAATATCATTACTGATGCTATTCCGTCTTCGGTTCAACAAGGATTAAATGGAGAATTATTACTTCACGGTGGGTCTGTAAATAACGAGTATCTTGGAAATGCCCATATTAATTATGGATTTGGAAAATTTTCTGTACACACAAAAATCTTTAGAAGAAAAGCAGATGATTATAAAATATCGGGAGGAGAAAAAACATTAAATTCAGATTTGGATAGTTATGGTTCGTTAATTGGTATATCATATTTTCCCAATTGGGGAAATATTGGAGCGAGTTATGATAATTTTAACAATAAATATGGGCTTCCAAGTCCGCCAACTTCTGATGAAGTAGTATATATTGATATGAATAAAAAACAATTCAGGTTTAACACAGATGTAAATCATATCAACAATTTTTTAACATCTATGAATTTGAAGGCAGGATATTTAGATTATAATCATAAAGAGATTTCTAAAATTGATGGTAAGATCGGTACGCAGTTCGGGATGAAGACAGGTAGTGCGGATTTATCTTTTATCCATAAACCCTTTTTCAATAATTCTAACGGTGTAATAGGTTTCTATGGTTTACTTCAAAATTATAAAGTTAATGGTGAAGAAGCACTTACGCCAAATGCAGATTATAAAAGTTTTGCAGCATACTTTTTAGAAAATTTCAATTTGGGTGATTACATATTATCAGCCGGTGCACGGTATGAACTAAATTCTGTAACATTTCCCTCTGCTGTTTTAACTGATTCCCTTTTTGAAGCAGGAGATAAAATATTTAATTCTCTGTCTATCTCTTTAGGAGCTGCTTATAAATTGAATGACAATATTTCTTTATTTACCAGCGTTGCTAATGCTTTCAGAGCACCAACAATTGAAGAATTATCGTCATTTGGAATACACGAAGCACTTGCAAGTTTTGATATCGGGAACAAACAACT
>DAIRCT010000013.1:0-36045 GCA_036796535.1 Ignavibacteriaceae bacterium | reverse complement strand
GGATTTGAAACTAAGATTAGATATGAAATTATAAATGGATTTACTTCAACTTTAATATCAGATTATGTTAGAGCTAAAAATCTTAACACAAATGAAAATCTACCCCAAATTCCCCCATTCAGATTATCTGTAGAATTAAGATATGCTACAGCAAAATATTGGCTGGGAACAATAATAAATTTAGCAGCTTCGCAGAATGATGTTGCCCCAAATGAAGAGCCAACAGCCGGATACGGATTAGTAAGTTTTTATTTGGGCACAAAAATACTTTCAGGTAACAATGCACATATTATAAATTTAAAAATTGATAATCTCTTTGATAAAGCTTATAAGGATCATCTATCAGCAATTAAAGACTTTACATATATGCCTGGTAGAAATATCTCATTGAATTACAAATTTATTTTTTAATATTATTTTTTGATACGCAAAATTGCTCTAAGTATTGTATGTAAATTTTTGATATTAACTCAAATATATTATCTTTACGGGCGAAAAATTTCAGTTCGGAGAGATGGCCGAGTGGCTGAAGGCAACGGTTTGCTAAACCGTCGTAGTGGGTAAACTGCTACCGAGAGTTCGAATCTCTCTCTCTCCGCAATTGCTTCCAATATTGGAAGCTTTTTTATTATGTATAAAAGGGCAAAATCTTAACACGTGTTATCTATTAAAATGTTTCTTATTTTTAGTCCCGAAATAAAAAATAATAGGAGTTCAAATGCGTAATGTTTTTTTAAAGAGTTTAGTTGTTGTCTCGTTTTTTTTAATTGTTGCCTGCGGCGAGAAGGAACAACCAAAAGTTGAGAATAATCAAACCGAGATGAATACCGCGCCATCCACGGCTATGCATACTGTTAAGGTTGTAGAGAAAATGGATGCAAGTAATTACAGTTATCTTAAAGTAACAGAAAATAATAATGAGTATTGGATTGCTGTCCCTCAGATGGATGTTAAACCCGGTGAAACTGTTTCTTATTCCAAATTTATGGAAATGAAAAATTTTAAGAGTGAAACCTTAAATAAAACTTTTGAATCTGTTCTGTTCGTTGATGACGCAAAGAAAGGTGATGGAAATCAATCTATTTCTTCCGCACATTCTAATGTTGTTACCGGAAAAGATCCTTCAATAAAAATTGAACCTTTGAAAGATGGCTACACTATTGAATCTATTTACGGAAAGAAAGCTTCACTTGTTAATAAAGTTGTAAAAGTTAAAGGTGTTGTTGTTAAAGTTAATCCCGATATTATGGGAACAAATTGGATTCACATTCAAGATGGTACAGGTAAAGAAGGCACATACGACCTTCTAATAACTTCTGAAACTGTTCCGCAAGTTGGCAAAACTATTATAGCGGAAGGAACTGTGCTTTCTGATAAGGATTTTGGTGCGGGTTATTTTTATCCGGTTTTACTGGATAAATCTAAAATTACAATTTTATAATTATATGCCCGGGTACAAAAACTCGGGCAATATTTTTTTAACTTTCTAATAGAGACTTCTGAAAAATTGGGATAAAGTACTTTGTCATTCTCACGAAAGTGGGAATCTTATGCTAAAACTGGTAGATTCCCGTTTACACGAGAATGACTGTATGGATTTTTCAGAAGTCTCTAATATTTAATTTTTACTTCTCTCAAGCAGCATCAGCTTATTTCCTAAATCAAGAATGTTTAATTTTTTTTGCTCGTCAAATTTTACTTTGGCATAATCGGTAAAATATTTATGATGTTGTAAAAATTGTAATGACATCTTTAACCATTCAAGGTCGCTGAACTTTTTCAGTTCTTTATACTCTATCTCTTTTCTTAATAACTTCCCTTTTTCTTCACTATCAACTGTTCCTAAATGATGAAGATCAGCATCACATAAAATTTCTTCAATTTTATTTTTGGGTGATTGCGGAATTGTTGTAGCATTTATACATCCCGTTACTTTTTTGATTTTATTTTCGGGATAAGATTCTTTCTCCAAAAATTTTTGTGCATAAATTGAACTTTGCTTTTCATGTCCTTCACAACAACTGAGATAACCAGAATCGTGAAACCAGGCAGCAATTTTTATAATTTCAATATCATCATCGCCGATCCCTTCAGCCAAAGCAATTTCGGTAGATACTTTTACGACATCCAATGTATGGTTGTAGTTATGATAATACATTCCATTAGAATTTATTTTGCCTAATAATTCTTTGATGTAATTCTCAACTTTATTTAATATAATGGATTGCATGTTCATCATAACTTTTTAGAGCTTAATTTATTTCACAAATTCATTCTGTAATGAAAAATATTTTATTAGATGTTTTAATAATTTTTTATTTAGGTTAATTTTATAACTGATATTTTCGAAGCGAAACTTATTACAGGATTGAAGAAATGATGGTGATAATTATCACAGATGTGATTTTAATCTTTAAGAAATTTTAAAATGAAATATTTATATCTGCTCAGACATGCAAAATCAAGCTGGAAAGATTTATCGGTTAATGATTTTGATCGACCGCTTAATAAAAGGGGCAAAAAGGATGCACCAAAAATGGGAAAGTTTTTGAATGACAGGAATGTTAAAGTTGATTTAATTATTTCAAGTCCCGCAAAAAGAACAAAAGAAACTTCCAAAATTATTGCCGAGGGAATTGGTTATAAGGACCAAATTATTTTTGATGAAAATATTTACGAAGCATCTCTTGAACAATTACTAGCTTTAATCAAAAATTTAAATAAAAATTTAAATAGCGTTATGCTCGTTGCGCATAATCCAGGTTTAACAGAGTTGGCAAATTATTTTGTTAATGAAGATATTGATAACATTCCCACGTGCGGGATTGCTGCAATCATACTTGAAAATGGATGGGACGAAGTTAAGCGGAATTCTGGTAAGCTTTTATTTTTTGAATATCCAAAAAAATTAAATCACTAACCTATTTCCTAAATAAAAAATGGGTGAACTATTCATTCACCCATCAACATAAGATTAATAAATATTTAACTTATTTGCTCATTCGTTCAGCTTCAACAACTGCAATTGCAGTCATATTAATGATATCATCAACAGTGGCACCTCTTTGTAAGATGTGAATGGGTTTTTTCATTCCCATAAGAATAGGACCAATTACAGTAGCTTGTCCAATTCTTGCCATAAGTTTATAAGCTATGTTAGCTGCGTCCAGATTAGGAAATATTAGTACATTAGCGCCGCCCTTAATTTGTGTAAACGGGAATACTTTCTCTAAAATTTCCGGCACTACAGCACTATCAGCTTGCATCTCTCCATCAATAATTAAATCAGGTCTTTTTGATTTTACAATCTCAACAGCTTCTTGTACTTTTAATGATTCCGGATAAGGCGCGCTGCCAAAATTACTAAATGATAGCATCGCAATTTTAGGAACAACATCAAATGCTTTAACAGTTTCAGCAGTTGTAATTGCGATCTCTGCTAATTGCTCAGCGGTAGGATTAACATTTACTGTGCAATCTGAAAAGAAATAAGTATATTTTTTAGTGACAACGATATACATTCCGGATACAACCTTAAAACCTTCCTTTACACCAACACATTGCAAAGCTGGTCTGATAGTATTTGGATAGCTGCTTGAATATCCGCTTATTAGCGCATCAACATCGCCGGAATCAACCATCATTGAACCAAAAAAGTTTGGTTTGCATAATAATTCTTTCGAATCCCCGATTGTTGCACCCTTTCTTTGTCGTTTGGTGTAATAACTTTTTGCGTATTGGTCACACTTTGGGGATTTATTAGGATCAATAATTTCAAACTCACTAACATCAAAACCAATTCTATTAATTTCTTCTTTAATAACTTTTTCATTTCCTAAAAGAACCGGAAAAGCTAGTCCTTCACTGTAAACTGCGTGCGCTGCACGAATAATATTCTCTTCCTCACCTTCAGGATAAACCACTCTTTTTGGTTTCTTCTGGGCTTTATGAATCATTACTCTAAGAATTTCTTTTGATAAACCTAATCTCTCTTTAAGTTTTTCTTCATATACTCCCCAATCCATCTCTTTAACTTTAGCAACACCTGTTTCGATAGCCGCTTTTGCAACAGCCGGAGCTACATACCAAAGTACTCTTGGATCAAAAGGTTTAGGTATGATATAATCTCTTCCAAATTCAAACTCTTCACCGCCGTAAGCTTTCATAACCATCTCAGGAACTTTTTCTTTAGCTAACTTTGCCAATGCTAAAGTTGCTGCCATTTTCATTTCGTCATTTATTTGTGTTGCTCTAACGTCCAACGCACCGCGGAAAATGAATGGAAATCCCAAAACATTATTAACTTGATTCGGATAATCACTTCTTCCGGTAGCCATAATTAAATCTTTTCTAACTGATGTTGCATCTTCGTAAGTAATTTCCGGATCAGGATTAGCCATCGCAAAAATTATTGGATTAGGTGCCATTGCCTTAACCCATTCTTTCTGAACAACTCCGCCAACAGAAAGCCCAACAAAAACATCAGCATCTTTAAATGCAGCTTCAAGTGATGGGAACCCTTTATCATGAGCAAATTCATCTTTGTATTTATTTAAATCTTTTCTGTTTTTAGTGATACAACCTTTCGAGTCAAACATATAAATATTTTCTTTTTTAGCGCCGGCACGCATGTAATGTTTGCAGCAAGAGATAGCTGCGGCACCTGCACCATTTACAATTATTCTAACATCACTTAATTTTTTTCCTGCAATTTCAACCGCGTTAATTAGTGCTGCGCAAGATATAATTGCTGTGCCGTGTTGATCATCATGGAATACAGGAATTTTCATTGTTGCTTTTAATGTCTCTTCAATTTCAAAACATTCTGGTGCTTTGATATCTTCAAGATTAATTCCGCCAAAAGTCGGTTCCAGCATTTGAGCAAGCCGAATAACTTCCTTAGGATCATGTGAAGCAACTTCAATATCAAAAACATCAACATCAGCGAATCTTTTAAATAAAACACCTTTACCTTCCATAACAGGTTTGCCCGCTTCGGGTCCAATATCGCCTAATCCCAAAACTGCAGTTCCGTTTGATAGCACAGCGACTAAATTACCTTTTGCTGTGTACTTGTAAACATCCTCAACATTTTGATGAATCTCTCTGCAGGGTTCAGCTACACCAGGAGTATAAGCCATAGAGAGGTCTCTTGCGGTTAAGCAAGGTTTGGTCGCAACGACTTCTATTTTTCCTTTTCGTTCGCTGCTGTGATAAAATAGAGCATCTTCTTTAGTTATTTTCATTTTTTTCTCCAAAAACGTTTATTGAATAGAATGTGCTTGATAATCTAAAAGGAATAAAATTATTAGTTTCTTGTGAAGGGTAAATTTTAAGGGAATTAAAAGTAATATTTTTTTTGATAGCAGGTAAAAATGAAATTACTTTTCCCCTTATGTATCTTAAGTAAAACAAATTTTTCTCATAATTTTATAAACAAAATGCCAGGTTTGTTTTTTAATAAACGCAAACATTTACCACATCAAAATTAGTGAAAATTAAATTATTGTGCCACGAAAAAGCTATAATATTATAATTTATCTTTGCGCTTTTTTACACTTAAAACAATTATCTTTTGAATAAAGATACGGGTTAGGAGTAATTTATTTAAAACAAAAAAGCGATTCCGAATTTTCGGAATCGCCTTTTTGGGGAGAGGGTTATCAGGTTTATCTTTTACGAACGTCTCTATCTTTGTCTTCTGTTCTTGAATTATTTCTGCTTTCATTTCGGACACTAGAATCATTTTTTCTTACTTCAGTATTGCGGTTAATGTTAGAGTTTTGATTCCTCTGTTCAATCTTTTGTGTTTCATTTCTTTGCTGAATCTTTCGATCATTATTCTGTTTATTCATCTCCGTATTTGATCTTCTATCCTCCCGCTGATAGATATTAACATCATTTCTTTTCTTCATTTCCTCATTCTGTTTTCTCTGAAGTTCAATTTGCTCGTTTCTTTTCAAATCTTCATTACGCTTTATTTCTTCGTTTCTTCTGATTTGATCATTATTTCTTTTTTCAATTTCAGAGTTTCTTCTTTGTGTATCGTTTCTTTCCTGAATCTTTCGCTCTTCATTTACCCTATCGCGACTGACATCTTTCTGAACATCTCTTTTAATATTTTCATCTGACTGACGATTATCTCTGTTTATATTTTCATTTCTATCTCTTGTAATTACATCACGATTATCATTTCTTTCATTGGTTCTTTCAAGATTTCTATCGCGTCCTAATTCAACTTTAGAAAGATCTAATGATGATTTTCTATCGCTTCGTTCAACTTTAACATCTCTTAATCCATCGCGGGAAATGTCATCTCTGTTTGCAATATAAGTTCTTATTTCCCTGTTACGATTATTCGAGTTTCTTTCCTTGGTTAATTCCCGTGGATCATTTACAGTTACAATATTTCTTTTCTCAATTTTTCTTCCACTTCTCTCACGAATTTTGTCAAAACCGATTCCATCATTTCTTACTCTACCATCATAATAAGAATAGTTGGTTCTGGTTTTTGTTCTCTCATAAACTCTGTATTTATATTTAGGACCAACATAATATCTATAAACATCGTCATCGCAAAAATGATTATACTTTACATAGTTCCAATACTGATAAGGAACATAATAATTATGAGTATAATGAATTCCAATATTTATTGAGAGCAAAGCATAAGGAGATAAAGGAGCCCAACCGATGTAATCATCATCATATCTCCAATCAACCCATGCAGGTGCCCATTCATCATCAGGAATCCAAATCCAACCATAATAATCATCATAAAACCATCTACCATAATGGTAAACTATTGCACCAAAAGGTTCGTAAGAATCCCAATACCAACCATAATCAGTATAAACCCATTGTCCGTGATAGTAAGGTGACCAGGTTTTTTTCATAATTGTAGGACGCCAAACAGGGGTCCCGAAACCTATATCAATCCAGGTTCCGTATGGTGAGAGTGAAGTATAAAAATATCCTCCAACTCTTTTTGCATAGTTTGTGTTTGCATCAGCGTTTGCTGATAAACTGAAAACTATTATTACTGCTGCTATGATTAACTTTTTCATGACTTTCTCCTTTGTGTCTTACCATTATTATCCAACGATTATGCCATTAAAATGTTTTTATTTTAAGCTCAAAAAACCTTATAATGATAAAATATGTATAGTGAAGTAAACAGTTATGTATCAGCAAGCATTGCCTTCAACATTAGCGTTTAATTTTGCGATCCTTCCAAACAAAATTGCCAAACATTCCCATAAATCCCGAAATGATTATGTATGGTACCTGAAAAATTTCTGTGACAAGAAATGGTTTTATGATTTTAGGATCAAATAATAAGTTTATTCCTTTTCGGAGGATTAGAAATTCAAACAACATTTTAAGAATGAATGAAATGATAAATGTTATAAAAAATAAAGGCGAAACTAAAAATCCTAATATTGGTTGGATTGTAATTGATAAATAGAATAGAAAAATTAAGATGAGTTTTAGTAAAAGATAATTATCATCATAAAATAAACCTTTACTTGCCCATCGTTTACGTTGATGATAAAAATCTTTAATGGAAGGATTTGCGTTTGTAAATACAATTGCGTTTTTATCCAAAGCAAATTTTATTTTATAGTCTGTATCGCGATGAATTTTCTGCATCAACAATTCATCATCACCTGAAGAGAGATCCATTTGATATGCAAAACCACCGACTTCTTCAAATGCTTTTTTGCGATATGCGATGTTTGCAGCATTACAAATTATTGGATTCCCAGCTCCGATTAATCCCGCACCGGTTATCACCAATCCTGCAAATTCTAACTTTTGCATTTTAGAAAAAAGATTTGGGGTAGAATTAAATTCAACAGGTCCCGAAACAAATCCTGTTTCAGTATCAATAAATTTTAACAAATTTTTTAACCAATCTTTAGTATGAACACAATCAGCATCAGTAGTAACTATTATATCCCCTTTTGATTTTTCTATCCCAAACCTAATTGCTCTTTTTTTATGAGCATTTTTTGAATAATTCCATGGGACAGAATAAATGAAAACATTTTTTTTCGGAGGCAAATTTTCCAGAAGATTTACTGAATCATCCATTGAGGAATCATTAACAAAAATTATTTCAAATTTTTCTTGCGGATAATCCTGCCCGGTAAGATTGTAATGTGTAGTTAAAATATTTTTTTCTTCATTTCTAAACGGAACAATTATAGATACAAATTCATCTGGAATATTTTCAGTTGATGAATTAGTTAGTTTGGATAATCCGGAATAGATTTTTAATAAAAATATTAAGTAGTGAATTAAAAGTATCAGAAAGATTGTGATCAGTATAATTTCAGTCATCACTTTTCTTTAGTAATAAAATTAATCCAACAAGCGAAGGAATTAAAAGGTTAATAATGAATAATGATATTGATGCATTAAATCCTGTTGAAGCTGATTCACCAAATTGTGTAACAAAAAATACTGAAGCTCCTTCGCGGATTCCTAATTCACCAATTGAAACAGGCGGAAAAATTGTTTTAGCAAACATCATAAGATTGCCAGCCCAGAAATAATTGAGGTATTGATTGTGATTTGAAAATGCCGCAACCAGAATTGCATACTGAAGCAAAAAACATAGATAAAACAAAAATGAAACAACGAACATTTTTGTAGCGTAGTTTTTATCAAGCTTTCGTAGTACTTCTATTTTTTCAAATAACCAATGCAGTTTAATTGAGTCTTTTAGCTTTGTGAAAATTATGCTTTCCCAAAATCTGTTATTGAATATCAACCAAATGAAAAAATAGAATGAAGCGAAAAGAAGTGTAAACAATCCAATAGTTAAATAAAATGTAACGTGATAGTAATAATGGATAAATAGTATCCCGGATATAGAGCCAAAGAATGCAACTATTATTAAAAGAAAAAACTTATCTAATAAAGTTGCAAGAGTAACTTTTAATAGAGAATGATTTTTAAATGTTATTGCACGCCCAAAATATTCTCCGATCCTTGCTGGTGTAAATATTCCTGCCGAAAAACCATAAAATAATGAGAGCCATATTTTAGATTTTTGATTTTCCAAGAGAATTGCATTAACTGTTAGTTTCCATTTATAGTATTGAAGAAATATGTTGAGTAAGCTTAGTGAGAAAGCAATGATGATAAGAAAAAGATTCGCTTTCTTTATCGCAAAAAAGATTTCCTGAAAATTAACAGCGTAGATTAAATAAGAAAGCAATCCAACAGCGATAATAATTTTTGCTGAAAGAACTATTACATTTTTGTAACGAATAATGAAACTTTGTGGTTTAAAAATATTTCTTACTGCATCTTGAATCATTTTTATTGTTCAATCTCCAGGATGTTAATTTTTAATCCTTCAGTACAATTTGTACAAATTTTGGTCTGAGAACGATTTGCCAAAACTGAACTTCTGAAGTTTTGATATTCGTCTGATTTCCAAATATCTGAAAAGCTTTTACCATTTAGAATTCCCAAAGTATATTCAGCATCTTTATCAAAACAACAAGGAACTACCTTGCCATCCCAGGTTATTACAGAAGTTCTCCACAAAGCAAAACAATGGTTCTTCAATTTATTCTTGATTGAAAACTTTCCATCTTTTACTAAATATCTTCTGTACTTCGGGTTGGCTGGTAGAAATTTCAAAGCATTTTCATAAGATGATATTTGCATTGTTTTAAAAACAAGTTTATCAACTCCCACATCTTTACAATATTTTTTTACTTCATCTATCTGATGTTCATTCTGTTTCATTACAATAAATTGAAATTCCACAAATGGTTTTTTCTTTTTTAGCTCATTTCTTCTTTTTATAATTAGTCTTAGACCTTCATCAGCTTGTTTAAAAGTTCCGCCTACCCGGTATTTCTGATAACTTTCTTCATCAAGTCCATCAACAGAATAAATTAATTTATCCGGGGCACTTTCAAGAATTTGATTAACATTTTTTTCATTAATAAAATGTCCGTTGGTACTTATTGAAATATAAACCTTATTCATTTGCGCATACTTTATCATTTCAGGCAGATGCTTATTTATAAACGGTTCGCCTTGAAAAAATAATTGGACATAAAACCCCGTACCTTTAATCTGATCAATCCAATTTTTAAAATCATTAAAATCCAATAATCCAAGTGGTCTGGTAAGAGCACCTAATCCAGATGGGCACTCGGGACATTTTAGGTTACAGTGATTTGTTGGTTCGATGGAAAAAGAAATTGGCATTCCCCACACAATTGGTTTTCTGAATAATTTTGAAAGATTAAAAGATAACACGGCTGTTAATGCATTAACTGCTCTTTTAATTGTAAAATATTTTAAGAGATTTATTTCCAATTGTATTTTAATTTTTTGTTGTGAAAATACTCAACAAGTTGTTATTCTAAAAGCCGCACACACTAATTACACAGCTAAATTTTTTTTAATTGTTGAGACTTCTCAAAAATTCAAAAGGTCATTCCCGTGAAAACGGGAATCCAGTGAATATGAAATAGATTCTCGTCCGTTAGCTAACGGATCGCGAGAATGACAGTTAATTCGAAATCTATTTTTCAGAAGTCTCTTGTTATATTGATCAGATAAACATCATCAATTATAATCTCCATTCCACGCAATTCCATTACCCCAACACTGCAATAATACCATCCAATCATAATATTGTGATGCATATTGGTTTTTCTTACTTTTGTTTATTCCTTTTCAACTTTTGAGGTTAGCAATGTATATCAGCTTTAGCGATATTCCTAAACATCAGAATTTATTTCTTGATTACTTATATGAATTCCAGAATGTGCAGGAATTTTATGAGAATAATTTTCGAAGCAAAGAGGATTATATTTCACTCTTCAAAAAAATCAGCCAATCCAAATCAAAGCGCGAATTTGATCTTTCCGGTTTATTAAAAGATCAGTATGCTGATTCTGCTAATATATCTTCTAAAACTTTAAGAAATATTGAATTGCTTAATAACCATAAAACTATAGCAATTTTAACCGGGCAGCAGCTTGGTATTTTAGGAGGACCTTTATATACAATTGCTAAAATTTTAACAACCATCAGATTAGCTAATCAGTTTTCTGAAAGATATGATGAGTTTAAGTTTGTTCCAGTGTTCTGGTTAGAAGGCGATGATCATGATTTTAACGAAGTAAGATCTATAAATATTTTTGATATTGAAAATCAAATATTAAATATCGGTTACAAAGAAGAAATAAGCGATGATGATGCAAAACAAAGCATCGGCGGCATTTTATTTGATGAATCATTAAATGAATTCTTTACCAAACTTGAAGGTAGTTTACGAGAAACGGAATTTAAACCCGAATTACTTTCCAGACTTAAAGAGTATTATAAAGTTGGAAAATCATTCAAACAGAGTTTCAAAGATTTGTTAATGTGGTTATTTGATGAGTACGGACTGGTTATTTTTGATCCACAGGATCCTAAAATAAAATCAATCCTAAAACCAATTTTCAAAAAAGAAGTAAATGATTTTTCAATCCACACGCAAAAGCTAATTCAAACAAGCGCACGGCTGGAAGAACTTTATCATGCACAGGTGAAAGTAAAACCTGTAAATCTTTTCTATCACACTGATGATGGCAGATTTTCTATTGAACCTGTTGATGATATATTTAAACTTAGAAGGAAAAGGAAACAATTTACAAAGGATGAGATACTTGCTGAGATAGAAAACGCACCCGAGCGTTTTAGTCCAAATGTTTTATTGAGACCGATTTGCCAGGATTATATTTTCCCAACAGGATTTTATGTAGCCGGTCCAAGCGAGATATCTTACTTTGCACAAGTTACTCCGTTGTATAATTTTTATAATATCGTTACCCCGATTGTTTATCCGCGTGCTTCGTTTACTTTACTGGAAAAAAATGTTGCTGCAGCTTTAGATAAGTATGATCTTAGTATGAATGATATATTCCTTGGATTTGATGAGCTTAAAGAAAAAGTTATAGCAGAACTTTCTGAAAATAATATCGAGAATGTTTTTCATGAATCAGAAAATGATATTGAATTAATTTTTGATAAATTGAAAGAAAATCTTTTCGCGATTGATAAAACACTTGTCGATTCTTCCGGCAAGACAAAAGAAAAAATATTAAGTGCAATTAACGAGCTAAAGACTAAAGCTGTAAAAGCACAGGAAAATAAGCACGAAACAACTATCAGACAGCTAACTCGTATTTCAAATTTGCTTTATCCTAATGGAAATCTTCAGGAGCGTGAGATTAATTTTACATACTTTTATAATAAGTACGGCAGAGAATTGATAAGAAAATTATATGATGAGATTTCTGTCAGTGAGTTTGAGCATCAGATAATAACATTATAAACTAAACAAATCATTTTGAGATTTTGGCCAAATAATTTGCGTTAATTACTTGTAAATGTTTCTCGTAAAGATCGTGAAGAGAATACGCAAAGTCCGAGATTCAATAATAATTTTCTTTACTCAAGTTGAACTTTTTTTATTGTAAACCGTAAAAACGATTTTTTGTTCAATAAATAATTTGATTGTCAGCCCGAGTTTTCTTTATTTAATTATTGAATGAATCTGCTCTTCAAACTTTGGGTTCGAAATTGCGACACACTCAAAATTATTAACTTCTCCCCCATCGTCTAAAATCATACTTAGTATCGCAAAAGACATTGCAATTCTATGATCACCATAACTTTCAAAAATTGGTTTTATTTTTTTGATCGAGCCGCTAATTGAAAATCCATCTTCACGCTCTTTAACTTTTAATCCAAGCAAATTTAAATTATAACAAATGGATTTTATTCTATCTGATTCTTTTACTCTAAGTTCTTTTGCATTTTCAATCTCAAAATCACCTTCGGCAAATATCCCTGCAATTGTCAAGATCGGGATTTCATCAATAATGTTAGGAATAATTTCTGGATCAATTTTAATATTTTTTAAATGGGATGTTTTAACAAGTACATCGCCATAATCTTCATTACTTGATGTCCTGATATTTTCAAAAGAAATATTTGCGCCCATATCCTTGAGTAGATTTATAAAACCAATCCTTGTTGGATTAAGAGAAACATCCTTTATAAATAATTCCGAGTTTGGTGTCAGCAAAGTTAAAACGATATGAAATGCGGCAGATGAAATATCACCGGGAATAAAATAATCATTCGGTTTGGGATAAAATTTTCCTGATGATGACGAAATAATTTTGCCATCAATAATAGAAACAGGTAAACCCAACATTTTTTCAGTGTGATTTCGTGTTTGCTCTTTTTCAATTACACTCGTTTCAGATTCGTTATGTAATCCAGCTATCAGAATACAGCTTTTAACCTGCGCACTTGCAACGGGCATATTATAATTAATTGGATTTATTTCAGCCGCCGGGATTATTGTTAAAGGTAGAGTTGAATCATTATTCATCCTGAACTTAACCCCCATTTGTGCTAAAGGTTCAATAATTCGTTTCATCGGACGCTTAGAAAGAGATTCATCACCAATAAGAGTTGACTCGAATTTTTGTGCAGCTAACAATCCCGCAATTAATCTTGCAGAAGTTCCGGAATTTCCACAATGTAAATCCATCTCTGGATTTTTAAATTTCCTATACCCACAACCTTCAATAATTAACTGATTATTAACAAAATTAATTTTTGCACCTAATTGCTTCATTATCTTTATTGTTGATTGGACATCCTCACCCTGAGAAATATTTTTTATTGAAGATTTCCCCGAAGCCATTGCAGAAAAGATTACTGCCCGATGTGAGATTGATTTATCGCCGGATAAAATTATTTCTCCGTTTACCTTTTTTATTTTTTCAAATCTCTTTTTCATTTATTTCAGACACCATTCATCAATCAAATTTTCAAGAGTATTGTCATCCAGTTCACTCTTATCATACATTCCTTTTTGCAACCGCTGACGCAAAGCTTCATACAAAATAACCGCAGTTGCAACTGAAACATTTAAGCTTTGCACCATACCAAATTGTGGTATTAAAAATACTTCATCTGCTAATTTGGCTGCTGTTTCAGAAACGCCCCGATGTTCATTCCCAACTACAATAGCAGTCTTTTGTGTAAGGTCAAGCTCGTAAAGATTTTTTGATTTTTCAGTTAACGATGAAGCAAATATTTTATAACCATTATTTCTTAACTCTGCGTAACAATCTTCAACAGACTTATATTTTTCCTTATCCACCCATTTAAATGCTGAAGCAGAAGATTTTTTTCCAATTCGAGGGAATGATTCAATGGTATAAATTAATGATACTTTAGAAATACCGACTGCATCACAAGTTCTAAAAATTGCTGAGACATTATGAGGATCATGAATATTTTCCATCACAACAGTTAAAGAATGCTGCCGCGACTTAACAACGCGACTAATTTTTTCTAATCTTTTTTCAGTTTTTGTGCTTCTCACAAAAATCATTTATGAAAAATAAGTTTATAAATAATTTTATTTTCTTCTTTTCTCGCACGGTCAAGCTTAAGCTCTTTAACAGGCAATTGAAGATAAAATGAAGTTAACTCAAATATTTTTTCAATTACAGATTCTTCATCGTGAGCCCAGCTTTCACAACCTTTAATTGAAGGAACTTCGGCAGTGTAACCATCATTTGTTTTTGTAATAATTAAATCAATTACCATTTTATAAATTCCATATTATGCTTATGTCATTGCGTGTCACACCAGGAAAAAGCGATCTACAAAACAACAGATTGCTTCATTCCGCCAGGTCTGCCGGAATTCGCAATAGCAAATTTTTTTTAATAACTGCTTTCAGATTTTTGTCCGGAAATAATTTTTATTCCAGCACTTGCACCTAATCTGGTAGCCCCGGCATTTATCATCGCAATCGCATCATCATAAGAACGAATTCCACCTGAAGCTTTAACCTGCATTTTATTTCCAACTACAAATTTCATTAAAGATACATCATGAACAGTAGCACCGGCTTTAGAAAATCCCGTAGAAGTTTTTACAAAATTGGCTCCTGCTTCTTTCGCTACCAAACAAGCAATAACTTTTTCTTCATCAGAAAGCAAGCAGGTTTCTAAAATAACTTTTGAAGTACAAAAATTTCTTTTTGATAAATCGGCAATTTCCTTAATATCATTATAAAGAAAATGATAATCTTTATCTTTTAGCTTCCCAATATTCAGTACCATATCAAGCTCTTCCGCCCCGTTCTTAATTGCTTCTTCGGCTTCAATAAGTTTTGTTTTTGTTGTTGTGGCACCGAGCGGGAATCCGATAACGGTACAAACTTTTACATTTGAAGACTTAATAATATCAAAACAAGTTTCCACATAAGAAGGATTTATGCAAACAGACGCAAAGTTATATTGCATTGCCTCCGCACATAACTGTTTAATTTCAGAAACAGTTGCATCGGGTTTTAACAATGTGTGATCAATCATTAATGCTAACTCTGTAACCGAAATCTTTATATCAGATTTTTTTGATGATTTCTGAAACTCGGAAAAACCATCTAATATTTTTTTTACATTTTCTTCGGTTGTTAATTCTTTTAAAATCATTTATTCACCATATAATTTATAAGCTTTAAATGTATTACTTAATAACATTGCTATTGTCATAGGTCCAACTCCGCCAGGCACAGGAGTAATGAATGAAGCTTTTTTTGAAACTTCATCAAAATCAACATCACCAACTATTCTGTAACCTTTAGGTTTAGTAGAATCTTGGATACGATTAATACCAACGTCAATAACAACCACACCATCTTTAACCATATTTGCTTTTATCATTTCAGGTTTGCCAATGGCTGCAATTAAAATATCAGCTTGCTTTGTATAATACGAAATATCTTTTGCGGCAGAGTGAACAATTGTTACGATTGAATTCGCACCCTTAGCTTTCTGAAGCATAAGATTAGCAATAGGTTTTCCAACAATATTACTTCTTCCTACCACAACAAGATGTTTTCCCTCAGTATCAATTTTATAACGAATAAGCAATTCCTGTATGCCGGCTGGTGTACAGGACGCAAATGTATCTTTTCCAATTACAAGATTTCCAACAGAAATGGGATGAAATCCATCAACATCTTTTTGGGGTGAGATTGCTTCAATAATACGAGCCTCATTTATATGTTTTGGTAGTGGAAGTTGAACAAGTATTCCGTGATAATTTTTATCTTCGTTAAAAGATTTTATTATTGATAAAAGTTCTTCTTCTGAAATTTCCGCATTAAGATTTATAGTTTTGCTTCTCATTCCAATCTCTTCGCAAGCTTTGGATTTGCTTGAAACATAAATTTGTGAAGCAGGATCATCCCCAACTATTATCGCAACAAGACCGGGGACATTTTTGCCTTCAACTTTAAGTTGAGAAATTTTTTCTTTTAATTCGTTACGAATTTCAGCAGCGATTTTTTTACCATCGATTAAAATCATATCGATCTCAATTATAAGTTATATTATATTTTTTCTTTAAGTGTGCTAAGATTTTTTTATCATTTCTAATTTCGTTGTAGAATGGATTAGAATTTTGCCAGCCGGTTTTATTATTCGCTCTGAGATTTTCTAATCTGCGTAAAGTTATTTCACAATAAACAGGATCATAATCAAATGTAATACATTTTCTATCAAGCAATTCACTTGCTATTAAAGTTGTACCTGAATGTGCAAAGAAATCAGTAACCAAATCATTTTTTTTTGATGACGCTTCGATAATTCTTTTAATAGCTTTTAATGGTTTTTGAGCAAAACATCCGTTCACATTTTCTTCCATTCGATAAAATACCTGCTGCACATCTATCCAGACATTACCGGCGCGAATAAACTCTGACTTACTTCGCTCAAGATTTTCTGTTAACTCACCGCCAATATTTTTAAAGTAACCTCTTAAAACTTTGGGAAGATTTGTATACTCAGCTTTAATATTAAACTTAGGGTTTCCTTTAACGTAGTAAAGAAGCTCCTGCCTGATTGCCATCCAATTATATTGTGTACCGTAGCCGCGCTGGTTTCGCATTGTAATAAAACTGCGTGAAGTTAATCCGCTTGATTTCATCATCTCAATAAATCCACCAAAAGGTTCAAAGTGGTTTGATTGATCAGCTCCGAGCCAAAAGTAATATGAAGAATTTTTTTTGGAAATATTAATATTTAATATAATCCAGTTTTTGCACCAATCAATAAATTCAGTATTTCTTTTTTCGGTGAATGCAATAAAATTATATGGAGGATCCTGAACTGAAAGGGCTGCCTTAGATTTACCAAAAATATTTTTTATTTCATCTGTATTACTAACATCAACACAGGCAATTTTATGTTTACCTTTTTGATCAATCCAGATTGTTCCCTGTTTGAATCTGCAATAAGGCAGAAGCAAATTTTTTAGTTTCTCATCTTTATCAATTCTGGGCAGTGGATGATTCAACATCTTTTTTCAGGATAAGTTTATCAAATTCAGGAAAAAATATTCTTTCAAGTTCCAAAGTTTTACCGGTATCACTATCAATCTTAAAAAACATTCCTGTTAAATGCACATTGTCTTTTGCAGTTTCATACTTTTGCGGAGTTGCAAATAGAAATCTGTTTATAGCCGCAGAAGTTTTCATTCCAATTACAGAATCGTAAGGACCAGTCATTCCCACATCTGTTATATAACCGGTGCCATTTGGTAAAATCCTTTCATCGGATGTTTGAATATGCGTGTGTGTACCAACCATTGCACTTACTTTACCATCAAGATAATTTCCCATAGCCATTTTTTCAGCAGTAGCTTCTGCATGAAAATCTACAAACACAACTTTTGTTTCTTGTTTTATCCGTGCAAGAATCCAATCCATTGTTCTAAAGGGACAATCAATAGCAGTCATAAAAGTTCTGCCCTGTAAATTTATTACGGCAACTTTACCTTTCTTTGTATCAGCGACATAATAACCATTTCCGTGCGTACCTTTAGGATAATTTAGCGGACGAAGCGAACGCGGTTCAGCTTTAAGATAATCCTGTGATTGATGTTTATCCCAAGTATGATTTCCACCAGTGATTACATTTACTCCAAGCTCAAAAAGTTTTGGTCCTTCTTTATCGGTACAGCCCTTGCCGTCCGAAAGATTTTCACCGTTAACAATAACAAAATCTGCTTTATATTTTTGGATTAGTCCGGGCAACCACATTTGTACAATATCCATGCCCGGTTGACCGATGATATCACCGACAAAAAGTAAATTTAATACAGCCATACTTTCCTAAATTGTTTAAAGAAATATATCGAAAATGGAAGTAATTGAGAAATAAAGTTTTAATGATATCAATATGAATTTATTACAGAATCAGTTTTGAGATTAAAAAATAATTTAAAACTTAAAGAAAGTATTATTATCTATTAGAGACTTCTGAAAAATTCAATGCGTCATTTCTGTTTAAACCTGCATTGCCGGCAGAGAGTGTTGCAGAAGACAAATCGGTGTCATTTCGACCGAAGGGAGAAATCTTTTTCGTTGTATAATCGAAAGATTTCTCAGTCGAATCCGCCGAGGCGGACTTCGAAATGACTATTTCGGAGTTCTGCAACAGACTCGTCAGGCAGGCAGGGATTCATTGATGATTAAGTAGATCCCCTTCCTTTAGAGTCTGTGTGATTATTCGATAAAAGTCATTTCGAAGGAGTCCTCGACTGAGAAATCTAAACGAATTATCAGATTTCTCCCTTCGGTCGAAATGACAAACGCAATTTTAACACAGCCTCTTTAGCTAACGGATGGCGAGAATGACAATCAATTCGAAATCTATTTTTCAGAAGTCTCTATTGTTTATTGTTTTAACTAAGGAGATAATTTTGATTTTGAATGATTTGAAATATTAAATTAGATTTAGCTATGCAAAATCAAGACTTGTTAAATCTTCCTTTAGAGAAAGCAGCTTTTAGTGTTGTGGATGTTGAAACGACAGGTTTATCCGCAAATAAAAATCGTGTTATTGAAATTGCTCTGGTAAAAATTGAAAATTTAAAGATTACTGATAGACTTCACTATCTAATTAATCCGCAAACTTATATTCCGCCTTTCATAACATCACTTACGGGAATCAGCAATGATGATGTTATCGGTGCACCTTTTTTTTCTGACATTGTTGATGAAATAATTTCATTTACAGATAAAACAATTTTAACTGCACATAATTTTTCTTTTGACTCATCATTTCTGAATTCTGAATTTATGATTTGCGGACGCGAATTTGAGAATGAGCATTCTTGTTGTACTTTAAAACTTGCGAGAAATATTTATCCGACTTTGAAAAGTAAATCGCTTACTTCCGTAGCGCAATCTTTAAATTTAAAAAACTCAAATGCACATCGTGCTTTAGGCGATGCTGAGATTACTGCAAAAGTTTTATTAAAGATGATTAAAGAATTGCGGGAAAAAGATAACATTGTAACTGTAAGTGAATTACTTTCATATCAAAAAGGGATACAGGAATCTCCCCTATTAAATGTTAAAAAAGAATTGCAGGAAGATTTTAGAGCTTTACCAAATGCACCGGGTATTTATTATTTCACAAATAAAAAAGATGAAATAATTTATGTTGGCAAAGCAAAATCTATTCGTGATAGAGTAAAAAGTTACTTTGCTCCATCTGCACCGCGCAAAGCTGCAAAGATTGTTAAACAGGCGGCAAGGTTAAAACATATAATCACAAATAGTGAGTTAACTGCTTTACTTACTGAAGCTGAGACGATAAAAATTTTATCGCCAAAACATAACTCGCAATTAAAAAAGTTCGGCAATAAATATTTTATAAGAATCACACGAACTCACTCGGCACCAGGAATTGAATTAACAAATCATTTTGATTTTGATGGTAATGATTATTTCGGATTATTTATCTCCCGCCGTAAAGCTACGGAAATATTAGAGTTTATAAATAAAGCTTTTGCAATCAGAGAATGTTCGGATAAAGAATTTAATAAAGGGAAAACATGCTTTTTGTATGATATTCATCGCTGCACAGCTCCTTGTGTTGATAGCGAATTAAACAAAATACAATATTTTGATGAGCTTGAAAAAGTTTATGATTTTCTTTACGGAAAAAATCAGTTTGCGCTGGATAGATTATTGAATAAAATGAAAGAATATTCAGTTAAAGAAAAGTTTGAGCAGGCAGCAGAAATAAAAGAGCTGGTTGATTTTATTCTGGATCAAACTCATAAATCATCAATATTAGCTGAACCGGTTAATCGTGCAAATGTTTTGTTTGAAATAAACTCACCCTATGAAAATGATTATGTGTTAATGATCGAAGGAAAATTTTATATAAAAAAATATCTACACGATCATAAGGATTTATTTGAACAGGCGCTGGATGATTATTATTCCGATACTATCCGCACAGATCAAAATCCAACAGAAGAAGATCTTGAGAAGATGAAAATAACTTTAAACTGGTTAGTTAAAAACCGTAATCAGGTTAGAGTTTTTTATTTAAAAGATTATTCATCAAAATCAGAGCTTTATGAAAACATTTCACGATTATCGGATAAAACTTATATTGAATCAGAGAAAGTTATTAAGGTGAAAGAAGATCCAAAATATGATTATGATTTTTAGGTTATGAAAAATGCCACAATTGAACTGGAAAAAATTATTAATGATAAAGTGCATGGCTCAACAGAGCTGCTGGTATTAATCATTAATCACTTTATAAAGTATAAGGATGATGTTGATTACCTGATCCTCGCTGCTCAAAAAATGAAAAAAAGTTTATCACACTTCCCTTCTATAAATAAATTTATCAGAGAAGTAGAATCTATTTTAAGAAAACAAAATTCTGTGGCATTGAATAACTATCTTATTGAGTTCAACAAAAAAAATAATAAAACATTCGAAAAGATTTTTTATAATGCTTCAAAGTCTCTGCTTAAGCTTAATTCAATCTTAACTATATCACACAGTAAAACATTAATTAAAGTATTTGGAATCTGGAAAAAGTTAAATCCAAAATTAAAAATTATCGTATGCGAGTCCCGCCCTGATAATGAAGGAATCATTATGGGTAAAGAGTTTGTAAAGATGAAAATCAAAACGGAATTAATTACTGAGGCAATGGCAGGTAATTATATAAAGAAAGTTGACGCTGTAATTTTAGGTGCAGATCAAATCTTGCCAAACGGTAACGTGATAAATAAAACAGGAAGTAGATTGCTGGCAATACTGGCAAAGTACCATAAAATTCCCGTTTATGTTTTAGCAAGTTCGGATAAGATTGTAAAGAAAAAAATTCTTGTGCATTATAAACAGGTTGATGCAAAGAATTTTACAATTAAAAATGCTGGACTAAAATTTAGGAACGAAAACTTTGAAGAGATTGAGAAAAATTTAATCACAAAAATATTTTACGATTAAAGTTCAACAAGATGTTTACTTTTATAATTGAATCTAAAAGTCAACATTACTGCCGATGCAGTAAGCCCGATTAAAAGTCCAACCCAGATACCTTCAACTCCAAGACCAAAAGTAAAACCAAGCAAATAAGCAATCGGTAAGCTGATTACCCAGTAAGCGAGAAAAGTTATTATTGTTGGACCTTTGATATCAGTTAAGCCGCGCAAAATTCCAATTCCGACTGCTTGTGTTCCATCAGAAAGTTGAAAAAGTGCGGCAATGATTATTAATCTTGAGGCAATTTCAATCACGGCTTTATCATCAATATAAAGTGTTGGTAAAAACTTGTTAAGCACGATAAAAGTAACTCCGGCACAAAACATCATTGAAGCTCCGAGAAAGATACCGGTAAAACCTGCTCTGCGAACACTTGCAATTTGTTTTTCGCCCATAGCATTACCAACACGGATGCTTGATGCCTGTGAAATTCCAAGCACAACCATAAAAGAAATGGAAGCAAGATTGATAGCTATCTGATGAGCAGCAAGTTCATTTGCACCAATCCATCCAATCATAACAACTGCAAAAGAAAATGCCCCTACTTCAAAAAAGCTTTGGAATCCGCTGGGTAAACCCAATGAAACAATTTTTTTTATTAAGGGAACATTAATTCCTTTAAAATGAAATGTTACATCAAATTGTTTGAATTTTTGGTTCCGCATAACATAAATCATAATTACAATCATCATAAAAACTCGTGAAGCAAAAGTTGCCCAGGCAGCACCAGCTAATCCAAGTTTTGGGAAACCAAGTTTGCCAAAAATTAAAATCCAGTTTGCAAAAATGTTAATGATGTTTGCCAGTATTGCAATTATCATGGCAGGTTTCATTATTGATAAACCTTCGATAAAATGTTTATACGTCTGGTAAATCATAAGCGGAAGGGCAGAAAGAGCTACGATACTCATATATATAATTGCATACTCAATAACTTCCGGAGGTTGATTGAGATACCTGATAAATTTTGCACCAAATAAAATTATTACAATCATTATTATGGCAAGAGCAACATTAACAATTAAAGATTGTCTGAAATAAACGCCAGCTTCCGGGTATCTTTTTCCGCCAATAAGTATTGCAATAAGCGGACTAAGCACAGTTGAAGATCCGAGACCAATGATAAGAATTATGAATACTAAACTATTACCGAGAGAAGCTGCGGCCAAAGGTACAGGACCAAGTCGGCCAACCATTATACTGTCAACAACGCCCATCATTATAATTCCAAGCTGGCTAATCATTACCGGATAAGCTAATGATAGTGTGCTAAGAACTTCCTTTTTTATAATTTGAAAATTAAAATCAGGCATTGATAAGAAATATGATGTAAATGATGAGCTAAAATAGTAAGAAAAAAACTTTTACCTTAAAGAATTTTTTATTGTAAAGCTAAAATTATTATCTGCGGATGCCGTTTCAATTTGTCTAATTGAAGGTCTGTTAGTTTCATATTCTGCTGCTTGAACAAACAAATTTCTTGTAGTTCTCGCATCAGATTTGAAAATTGTTTCTGCAGTAAACAATATACTGATGAACAGGAATGCAGTTAAAAAGAATAATAATATTATTCGGAACATATTTATCAATTGGATTTAGTTTAAGCTTGTACAAACTTGATTAAATATTTTATCAAAGACAATACTTATTCCAATTTTTATTTTTAATTTTTGATTAGCTTTAATTTGCTGCAACACTAAATTTCGAATGCCCCATCATTTTATTACCAAACAATTTGTAATTTTAGAATAAATAATAATACCAATTTATTTTTATGCTTAATCCTAATCTTAAAATATCGCCGGACATTGAAAGCTTTTTACAAACATTGATGAATAAAAAAGCAAATCATATTCCGCTTGCAGAACTTGGTGTCCATCCAATAATCAAAGAGAAATTACTTTCAAAAAAAATAATTGAATTAAAAGATGAAGTTGAATTCTGGTACAAAGCCGGATATGATTATGTAAAACTTCAACCTAAAGCTGATTTTAATCCAAAGCAGATTGGATTGAGTGAAAATGTTTCTTACAACTACGATGGAAGTGTTTTCAGAAAATGGGCATCGGAAAATAAAGGTGTGATAACTAATGATGATGAGTTTGAACAATACGTATTTCCGGCAACCACAGATTTTGATTATTCCAATTTTGAAAAGGTAAAATCCTTTTTACCGGATGGAATGGGAGTAATCGGACAATACGGCGATATTTTTACAATGACATGGGAAATGATGGGTTTCGAATCTTTTTCCTTTGCCCTGTTTGAAAATGAACAGCTAATAAAAAATCTGAATGATAAACTGGGTAATCTGGTTCTTGATATGTTTAAAAACTTATGCGGATCAGACACTGTAGATGCTGTCTGGTACAGCGATGATATAGCTTACACAAACGGGTTATTAGTTTCACCCGAAGTGCTTGATAAATATTTTTTCCCCTGGTTAAAAAAGATTGGTGGGCTAGCAAAGCTTTACAATAAACCATTTATCTATCACAGCGATGGAATATTATATGATGTTATGGATAGGATTTTAGAATGCGGAGTTAACGCACTTCATCCTATCGAACCAAAAGCAATGAATATTGCAGAAGTCAAAAAGAGATACGGTGATAAACTTTGCTTAATCGGTAATATTGATGTTGATTTACTTTCAAGAGGCAGCAAAGAGGAAGTAAGAAAAAATGTTTTAGATAATATAGAACAAGTCGGTTTAAACGGCGGTTATTGTGTTGGATCAGGTAACTCAATTCCGGAGTATGTTAATTTTGAAAACTATTTAACTATGATTGAAACAGTTAAGGACTTTAATAAAAGTTTATAAACATTTTCTTTGCAATTCGATTTTGTTGTTATACTCTGAAACGATAGCTCTTATAACTTTAATATGTCCCGGAGTAGTGCCGCAGCATCCACCGATTATATTAGCTCCTGAATCAATAATTTGAGGAACAATATTTTTTATCACATCAGGTGTCTCAGAATAAATTAGTTCTTCGTCTTTTATCTCAGGCAATCCGGCATTTGCCTGCACTAGGATGGGAATTTTATCAGAAACTTCGCGAATATTTTTTGTAATTGAGATCATAGCTTCAAACCCAACTCCGCAATTAGCTCCGACAATGTCTGCACCACAAATAATTAAAGATTCGGTCATCTGCTGCGGAGAAATCCCCATTAAAGTTCTATATGTTCCATCCTGATTTTTATCAAAAGAAAAAGTACAGATTACTTCAAGATCAGTATTATCTTTAACAGCTTTAATTGCTTGTTCAGCTTCATCAAGCGCATAAAATGTTTCTATGCAAACTGCATCAGCCCCACCAATTTCAAATGCCACCGCCTGTTCTTTAAATGATTCATATAAATCCGATTCACTAACGTCACCCATCATTAAAAATTTTCCTGTGGGACCGATGGAAGCCATAACAATTTTATCCTTAGCTGCCTGTCGTGAAATCTCGGCAGATCTTTGATTTATCCATCCTGTTTTATCTGCCAGATTATATTGACTTAATTTAAAACGACTTGCACCAAAGCTATTTGTTTCAATAATATCAGCTCCCGCATCGACATAACTACTGGCAATTTCCATTACTGAATCAGGGTGATCAAGATTCCAGAGTTCAGGGCATTCACCGGACTTTAAACCTTTTTTAAAAAGATATGTTCCCCACGCTCCATCGGATACCAATAATTTTCCGGTATCTACGATTGCTGATATTTTATTCATTTCTTACCCGCTTATAACAAAATTCTATATCACAAATCGAACATTCATAATCTTTCCGTTCAACATTCTTCCCTATTCCAACAAATGCACTTACTGATTTAATTGGAATCATCAATGCACTTTCTGTTAAACTTATTCCACAAAATTTTTCAGGAAGAAGTGAAAATAAATTATGCTGATCACTAACATTCCAACCGCAATAACCGGGACTGTAACGATTCGTGATTTTAAATCCCGATTGATTAACATATTTTTCAAGTTCACTTTCGATAACATCAACCCAGCTTTCAACTATTTCAGAAGCAATTTGATCTGCGATGTAACCGGTTAGTGGTTCGCCATTATCCAATAAATTCCGGAGATAGTTTGTAACCTTATCCCCGATCGTTGCAACAATTATTGCAATAGTATCACTTCCTTTAAGATTGAAAGAAATAATTTTGCCTGTGTCAAAAGTGATACCGCCAATCTTTACAAATTTTTTATCAATCTCTACAAGATCAGATTCAAATATTTTGTACCCACCTGTAAATGATAATACTGATTGCAGCTCCTTTAACGATTGTTGAATTGAATCAATTACAGGTTCAGGTGCATTAGCTTTTTCATACCCTAATAATTTTATAATACGATTTTCATCAACCTGATGATTAATGTTATCAAAGTGGAATTCATTTATCACCGATTTATTTAATGAAAAGATATTGCTCATAAAATTCAATCAGTAAAGTTCTGGTTTAAATAATCCAGCATTGCCTGGGGATCGGGAAAATATTTATCCGCTTTTATTGAATCGGCAAAAGATTGTGAAACCGGTGCGCCTCCAATAATTACAAAAATATCTTTAACCTCTTCTTTTAACTTTGAAATAATCGTTGCCATATTTTGCATGGTTGTAGTAAGCAAAGCACTTAATCCGACAATCTTTACATTGTATTCCTTTGCTGCACTAACAAATTTTTCAGCATTAACATTTACTCCAAGATCAATAACCTGCCAGCCGCCGCCTTCTAAAACCATCTTAACAATATTTTTCCCGATATCATGTAAATCCCCCGCAACCGTTCCGACAATAACTTTTCCTTTATGCTTAACTTCACCGGATTGAAAATATGGCTTAAGTAATTCCATCGCGCCGCTCATTGCTTTTGCGGCAATCAGAACCTCCGGCAAAAAAATTTTCCCATCTCGAAATTTTACACCAACACGCTGCATACCGGGCATCATTCCTTCATTTAATATTTTCTCAGCAGGAATATTTTGCTTCAGTGCTGTTTTCGTCAATTCAACTGCGCCATCTAACCCGATCATTGAGGATGGGTATTTTGAATCTTTATTTACTTTCCCAAACTCAATACAAATGCTAATTTGATTTAAGATTTCTTGCATTACTTAACAATCATAAATTTTATGATAATTAAAATAGTTAATGCTGATGAGATTGGAAATAAATAAACGAGACTTCTTAAAAATTGGGCTTAGGATTACTTTTATCTCTTCGCAAAAGTATTTTCTATTGCAGATCTTTAAAAATAAATTCTATCATCAATTGAAACTTTATCAGAACTTATTTATGTTCTCACGCAAATATTCATTCATATTTTTAAAATAATATCAGATCAAATATTTGCTAACAAAATTTTTCCTACCAAATGAATAAACCTAAAACAGAACTTGTAAGAGGATTAACACTTACAGCAGCCGTAATGATTACTGCGGGCTCTATGATTGGCTCAGGTATTTTTAGAAAACCCGCAACTATGGCGGGGCAACTGATGTCTCCTGAATTATTATTAATAGTTTGGTTAGCCGCAGGATTGATTACTTTTGTGGGCGCTTTGTGCAATGCCGAAGTTGCAGGAATGATTGATGCAACTGGCGGGCAGTATGTTTACTTTCAAAAGATGTATGGAAATTTTATATCCTATTTGTACGGATGGTCTGTATTCGCCGTAATTCAGACGGGAAGCCAGGCAGCAATCGCTTACGTATTTGGAGAGTACCTGGGTTATTTTATTAAGTTTCCTGAATTACCACTTGCATTACAAAACTTTTCATTTCACATACCGGTAATCGGAAATATTTTTCCTTTTGCTGAGTTCGGCGCAAAAGCCGCTGCCATTCTTGTGATAATATTTTTAACCGGCATTAATTATATCGGTGTTGTTTTTGGCGGAGCAGTTCAGTCATTCGTAACATTTATTAAAATTGCTACTATTATTTTTCTTTCCATATTTCTCTTTACAGGAGCAACAGGAAGTTTTAGTAATCTTTATACTGGATTCAACATTCCACCATCAACATCAGCAAATTTAATTTCCTTACTTGGTTTAGCATTAGCAGGAGCATTTTGGGCATACGATGGTTGGAATAATCTAACATTTGTAGCAGGCGAAGTTAAAAACCCTCAGAGGAATGTACCACTTGGTTTGTTATTTGGCACTTTTATAGTCATCATAGTTTACATGCTTATAAATGCCGCTTACCTATATGTTTTGCCTGTTGATCAAATGGCAAAATCACCTTTAGTTGCGGCATCAGCGGCAGAAATTATATTTGGGCATTACGGTGCAGTTATAATTTCCATCGCAGTAATCGTTTCAACATTCGGTGCGTTAAACGGAAGCATTTTATCTACAGCTCGAGTTTGCTTTGCAATGTCGCGAAGCAAAATGTTTTTTATAAAACTTGGAAAGATTCATCCAAAATTCGGAACACCGCATACATCATTGATTGCACAAGGAGTTTGGTCCTGCGTGCTTGTTTTATCAGGTACGTTTGATACAATAACGGATTATGTAATATTTGCTGCCTGGTTATTTTATATGCTTGGTGCATTAGGTGTTATCGTGTTAAGAAAAAAAATGCCCGATGTTCCGCGCCCTTATAAAGTTTGGGGTTACCCATATACACCAATACTATTCGTTATATTTTCTTTTTTATTTCTTGTTAATACAATAGTTTCGGATCTAAGCAATGCTGCGATGGGTACATTATTAATTTTATTAGGTTTACCTTTATATTTTTTAAGATCATCACAGAACAAAGTTAAATTATAATTTTTTAATCAATACGAGAAAAAATATGTCAAACGAAATTCTTTTTGTAATTCTTGGTTTAGTTGCGGGAGTCTTTAGCGGAATAATTGGTTTGGGCGGCGGTGTAATCATAGTTCCCGCTCTTGTTTTTATATTTGGACTTAGTCAGCAACAAGCCCAGGGTACGACACTCGCGCTTATGGTTCCCCCAATAGGAATATTAGCTGCATATACTTATTACCAGCATGGTTTTGTTGATTTAAAGATAGCCGGATTAATTTGTCTTGGATTTATTTTAGGCGGCTGGTTTGGTGCCAAGATTGCAGTTCAATTACCAAGAGAAGTATTGCAAAAGATATTTGCAATTGTACTCATGTTTCTGTCGGTTAAAATGTTCTTTGCAAAATAGGTTAAAGATTAAAACGGAAATTCTTCCTTATAATCTATTTTCTGATTCAACTTCTCGGTGGGCTTTTGTTCTGCAATTTGATGTACTAAATTTCCATCAACATAAATTGCTTTATAAGGTCTTACCGGGCAGGCATATTCGCAAGCACCGCAGCCAATGCAATATTTATCAGTTACTTCAGGAATTTTTAATCCATCTTTATAATCAACCATCATCACTGCTTTAGTGGGGCAATGTTCGGAGCAAGCACCGCAAGCAGTATTTTCAGTTTCAACAATGCAATTCTCTTTTATAAATTTTGCTCTGCCTAGCTGAGTGATTTTTTTCTGCTCAATTAAAATTGGTTTTATTGCGCCGGTCGGGCACACATCACCGCAAATACTGCACTCAAAATTGCAGAAACTTGTGCTGTAATCCATAAATGGTTGAAAAATATTAAACACACCCCATTCCGTAAAAGATGGCTGCAAAACTTTTGTAGGACATGCACTTATACATAAATGACAAGCAGTGCAATTTGATGTAAAATGTTCTGTTGATATTGAACCCGGTGGAGAAACAACTGAGTTTTTTGTTATCTGATGTTTGCTTTCCTTTTTAGGAATAATTTTTATCTGTGCCAGTGCTGATGAAGTTAATGCAAATAATGATAACGATGTTCTTGATATAAAATTCCTTCTGGATTCATCTGTTTTTATTTCAACAGGTGTAATATTAATCAACTGATAGTTTATTGAATCACTCGGGCAAACATCCAAACAATCATAACAAGCTACACAACGACTGAAATCAATTTCTTTTGTCTTTTTATCAATGCACTCTGCTTTGCAAACCCTTGCACAAACGCCGCAACCTTCACAGCTTGGTTTATCAATTTTAAGTTTAAATATTGTAAATCTGGATACAAGACCAAGTAACGTTCCCACGGGACAAATTGTATTGCAATATAATCTTCCCCTCGTGTATGAGAGATAAATTACTATGATTACAAATGCCAGCGGAAATAATAACAATCCGAAGTAAATTGTTTTTATCTCAATCGGATATAAAAAATATAAATCGAATTTTTCTAATGTGAAAGCAGCTAAATTATTTATCGATGTTAAGGCAGGATTAAATATCTGAGTAAGTATCCTACCAAAGTTACTGTATGGATCTAAGAGGTTAACTAAAAATAAATTTCCAAACAGAATAGGAACGATTACCAAAAACAGAATTGAATATCGCAACCATTTTTTTTCTTTTGAATAAACAAATTTTTTTCTTTTCTTTATTTTTCTTGCAACATAAGAGGACAAATCCTGCAATGTTCCCAGCGGGCAAATACTTGAGCAGTAAACTCTGCCGAATAATAATGAAAGAATCAAAACGATTATAAATCCCGCCGAAGAGATAATGAACAGACTAAAAAACTTTACCGTTGATGGAACAAACTGAAAAAATGTTACATATCCAAATAACCAGGACGGTAATGCATTGGCAATATCAAGAAATAGAATTGAAGTAGCGAAAAAGAAAAATAGTGAAACAACAATTCTTATTTTTCTTAGTAAAGAAGATTTCAAGAGATTAAAATATTTTTCTGTAAATGGAAATCTTATCTAAATCCATTACACCTATATTCATTTCACTGGCAAATTTGATGTAATCAATTTTAGACGGATCAGTCCCAAATAATTTCGCAGCCGCTGCATCGGCAGCTACAATATCAGTAGAAACTATTTGAGATTTTAATGTTATTACATCATCCTTTGAAACACCGCGCGGACCATTTTTTTTCATCACATAATAGGCATCAACAACTGTTAAATCCGGTTTACGAAACGATGCAAAATCTGAAATACACTGGTTAAGATTGTTTGAATGCCAGTAACCCCGATCCCAAACAACACCCATTAAATTTTTCATTCCGATTGTAAGTTCAGCAGATGAGTGATGTTTTAATATCGGAACATTTATAAATACATCTGAACTTAAAATCAGTTCATGTACTTTAGCATTCTTTAATTTCTTGCCTTGCTTTACCGTAACATTCTGATAATAACTTTCGTTAGCACCAGAAACAATTTTACCTCCCGCATCTTTAACCGATCTTTCAATGCCGCTGTTTGAATAACACCTGTTCCAGTTATCGCAGGTATGATCGAACACAAAAACATCTTTGGCACCGGCTTCAAAACAATGTTTGATTATTCTGTTTACAAGAAGAGGATTAGTATTGCCGGCTCTATCCGGACTAACATCCCAACCGATATTGGGTTTTACAACAACAGTTTGTCCCTTCTTAACAAATTTTTTCATTCCGCCCAGCGCTTTGATGGCTTCATCAAACATAACATCAGGTTCGCCGCCTTTGATAGCTGCCAAAGTATAATTATCTACAGGTGAAATTAAGGAATAAGGAAATATCCGGGAATAATTTCCCAAAGACATTGCAGCGCCACCGATTATAGCAGCTTGAATTGATTTATTAAGAAATTCTCTGCGTTTCATATTACCCCTGTGTAATATTGATTATTGAATTAGACTCATGTTAAAATAATTAATTCTAATAATAAAAGATATAAAGAAAGTTAAAGTTTGAGTTACTAAATATTATGAGCTATTTTTACTCAGGAAATAATTCAAGGATGAAAATGGAAAAAGTAATTAGCATTTTAGATATCAAATCAAATATTAAAACTTATCTAATTGATTTTACCCTTATAGTTTTTATTTATTTTATACCTGCGATATCTCATTTATTTGCTTTCCCGATTTACTATTTAGACCCGATGAGAATTGCGCTGGTTGTAGCTTTACTTTTTACTTCAAAAAGGAATGCTTTCCTAATTGCTTTAACTCTGCCTTTATTTTCTTATGCGATTTCATCTCACCCGCAAATTATGAAGGCGTTTTTATTAGGTGCTGAGCTGCTTATAAACCTGGGTGTATTTTTAATATTGACTAAAAAGATAAATAATATTTTTATATCATTTTTTGTAAGTGTACTTATAAGCAAAGTTGTTTACTATTTACTAAAATTTATATCTATCAATCTAGGATTGATTGAAGATAAATTATTCTCAACACCAATTTACTATCAGATTGGAATAGGGGTGATACTTAGCGGATTTTTATACTGGAGATTAAGCGGGTCTGCAAATAATTCCGATACAAAAAATAAATAAATGTCTTAACAATACGGCAATAAATTTATTAAACGGATGAAAAAATTAATTGTGTGTAAAACTTGCTAAAGCTGCCTCTCTATTTGGGTAATGTCTGATTATTTTTTCTAATCCTGTTTGAGTAAATAAATTTAATAAAGTACCCTCCTGAATGATACTTTTTATTTCACCACCTTTAATTTTTAATTCCTTCGAAAAAGTAACAATCACACCAACGATTGAAGAATCAACAAAACTGCAATCAGAAAAATTAATAATAATTTTATGATTGCCATTTTGAAAAACTGATTGAAGAGTTTTCTTAAACTCCTGTGCTTCTTTAATTGTTGCACGCATCATGTTTAACTTTACTATTGCTATACCATCTACAATTTCTACCGTAAAATCTTCGTTCATATTATTTAACCTTTACATTCTTTGAATGAATACTACAAAAATCAGAATTTTCTAATGCAAATCTTTTACACTTCGATCCGTTTTTAGTTTTTGCTTTGCATCTTTTTAATTTTTTCTCACTTGATACTGATGAAGTTAATACTGCGGATGCATCATTATCATTTTCCTTGGAAGGCGACGTTGTATTTTCTGCCTGTAATTTTAATAACTCCTCTTTTTTTTCAGCTACCTGCAAAGATATTAGATCATACTCATTTTTAATTTTAATTAACTCATCCTGAATTGATAAATCGGTTTTAATCTCATCTTTGATCTTTTCTATGTTATTCTGCAATGATATAAATATGTTCTGTTCATCTTCAATATTTTGCTGAAGTAAATGATAATTACGTTTAAGATCCTCCAACTTTTGATCAACTAAAAACACTTCAGCATTTTTTTTAACTAATTCATCCGAAAGTTGTTTTATTTCTTCCATCAGTTTTGAAACTTCATTACGCATGCCGTGCAATATCTCATTAAGGCGGCGGTACTCTTCGTTTCGCTCTTGAATTTTCTTTTCGTAATCCTCTAAAGTAATATCCTGTTTAGAGTCATTTTTTGATTTATCGATATTAAAGATACTCACAGTAATTCAAATGGATTTAATTTATTAAAACTGCGGAAAGAGAGGGATTCGAACCCTCGATACCAGTAACCCGGTATAACGGTTTTCGAGACCGCCGCTTTCAACCACTCAGCCATCTTTCCGTAACTAATTAGTCTCTAACTTTACTAAACTATCCAAGAACTTTCTTCCAACACCACTTTTAAGATACTTTTCCCTCTTCATCGCTTCTGATCTGCTTGCATATTCTTCTAAATGTATTTTTATCCAAGGCATCCCGCCTTTTGTAAATCTATTTTTGCCTCTATTATGTTCATCAATTCTTCGCTCAACATTTTCAGTTGATCCCACATATCTCTTTTCTAATTTTTTACTATATAACACATAAACGTAATACATAACTGTTGCGCTCTAATAAGGGATTCTCAGCCAATGGCTGATTCGCTTCTGGCGAAGAACCCTCGATACCAGTAACCCGGTATAACGGTTTTCGAGACCGCCGCTTTCAACCACTCAGCCATCTTTCCAAAAATCAATGGCTTAAAATAATGAAAATAAATTTATTTATGGTTTGCCGGGAGCTAAAACTTTGTTAGAAAAAAACGAATCGATATATTTGAAAAGTGAATTCGGAGAGGTGCAAGAGTGGCTGAATTGGCTACCCTGGAAAGGTAGTGTACTCGCAAGGGTACCGTGGGTTCGAATCCCACCCTCTCCGCTAAGAACAGGTTATTAAATTTAATATCTCCTTTGGAGATGTTTATTCAAGCACATTAAAATCAAGTTTGTAATTGTAAATAACTTCCCAACAATAACTTTTATAGTTATAGATTTTAATCTCAAATGCTTCCTTTAAGACATCTGATAAAATTTTTTAAGGATTCTTTTATTAGCCCGGATTTACAAATCCAGATTCCTGAAACAGGCCACTTATTAAAAAAATATAGTTTCGCTGTTAATTACTACAAGCTCTCAAAACAGCGGTTTACATACTTCAAACTGTCCACTTGAATTTTAACTCTCAGACAGAATTAATTATTTTTTGTTTTTGCCTTTTTCATTCTGCTGTCTATGGAATTCATCCCTGGGAACTAAAACTTCCTTTCTAACTCTGGGTGAATTTTGTTCAACTCTTCTATTTTCTTGTTGAGGTAAATTCATCCTTTCAATTTTTCTCTCGGGTACTCTTACCGGTTCGCGTTGCACTGTAGCTTCGGGTAACTTTACAGGTTGGCGCTGAATTGTGACTTCCGGTATCTGCTTCCCTATATTTCTTTCTATAAATTGCCTATCCGGTGGTCTATTGATAACTTCTCTTCCGCCATTGTTATCCCTGGTTAGATTTGTCACTCTGTAATCCCGGATATTATCTTTTGTAAAATCTGTAACTCTTACAACATGCCAATATCTATTTTCATTTCTTTCCCATGGGCGACCATAAACAATTCCATGCGGAGGTCTTGGTGCCCACCCAATATAATCACCATAATTCAACCAAACTACATTTGCAGGTGACCATTCACCATCACCGGGAATCCAAACCCATCCATAAAATGGATCATCATACCAATATCCATAGTGATATACAATCCATCCAAAGGGCTCATAAGAAACCCATGTCCAGTTTCCATCAGCATAAGTCCAATGACCGTTATCGAATGGCATCCAATCATTTATAGCATAAGGGCGCCAAACATTTCCATAATTATCTATATGAATCCATTCGCCATAACTATTCAAATCCTGCAAGTTATAATTGCCCTGTAAGGTTTCATCAAATCCTCCTACACTTCCTGCACTGGAACAACTAACGGTTAAGAATGCTACTGCAGTCAGCAATACAACACCAGCTATTTTTAATACTAAGCTTAACTTTTTCATTTTCTTATCTCCAATGAATTTTAATTATTCATTACTAGCAGCTAATTTTAATTGATTAATTACTTCTTTTATGCCAAGTATATGTTGAATTTCTTCCTGGATATTATCTTTAGCATATATGCTTTTTACTGAACCAGAAAGAGTAACTATACCTCTATCTACATCAAATCTTACATTGTTTTCCAACATAAAATGTTTCTTAAGAATATCGCTGATTACTTCCTTTAAGTTATCATCACTTCTTGCTTTAACCGGAGATAACACCACGATATTACTTGTCATATCTGTAACGCCATCTTGCCAGGAGGCAATTGATTGTGCCATTAACTTTTCACGAAAATAGCTTACTGTCCCGGATAATTTTACAAATCCATTTTTTACCTCAACCTTAATTTTTTCCGGCTCTATAATTACATTATTTAGCTTTAGTTCATTTATGATATTAGCTTTTATTTCATTATCCGCAGTAAGTAAAGTATTAACTTCAATTTTATTATTTATTCCACTTACTCCATCAATCTGTGAAATAAGTTCGGCTATTTTAAGTTTATCAAAAAACGTATTTACTTCGCCATGCACTGTTACTATACCTGTTTCATCCACAGATATTTTAAATGGTTCTATGTAATAATTCATTATTTTTTGTTCAATCTCCTTTTTAAGCTGTATGGTATTAAACTGGGCAAAACCAATATTAATCATTGATAAAAAAACAATTGAGAACAGAAAAATATTTTTGAAAAATAGTTTTGGAAGAATGTAGTATTTCATTTTAATAAAAACCTTTTTTTGTATAGATATTATACTGTATCTCTATTAAAATTATATGAAAGTAATATTAATTATTTTTAATTAGATATTCTCTGATTGACCAGGATAGTAATTCCTTAGTTTTTGATTTGAATTTTAGGCGCGTGTTTGTCTTGTTCGCTGAATCAAATCATAATAACCTGGAAAGATTGGAGGATACTGTATATGGAGTTTTGCGACATCCCTGTTCGATCGGGATTGGATAAATGCTATAATAAAAAGAATACTTTGTAAAATAAGTCGAGACAACTTACCAAGTTATCTATACAGTAAAGACGTCCCGGTGGGACGTCTTCTAGATGTAACGGATCGATCGGGAGATCGATCCCTACGGAAGAAAAAACATTTTACCGCAGTCCGTTATCCGTTAGCTAACGGAAACGGATACACAAATTTTCGTAGTGCACAAATCCTTTTGTGCAATGGCAATTTAACCACGGTGGCAAAGAGGAGAAAGGTTGATTCAAAAGGAAATGTCACCAAATGGTTGGTGACAACCCGGGAAAAAAAACACACACAAAGGGATTTGTGTGGCTACGCTAATTCAGAGACGACTCAGCGAGTCGTCTTTACG
>DAIRCT010000012.1:19587-58578 GCA_036796535.1 Ignavibacteriaceae bacterium | reverse complement strand
TCCCCGCCTTGAGAGGGCGGTGTCCTAAGCCACTAGACGAACGCGCCAGTGTAAAACAAAATTAATAATTAAAAATTAACAATGAATAATTGGGAAAAGATTTAATTGTAAATTATTCATTATTCATTGAATATTGGATTGTTGTCCCGTCAGGGGTCGAACCTGAACTCTTCTGATCCAGAGTCAGACGTGTTGCCAGTTACACCACGGGACAATTTATTTTAATAACAAATTTCGGGTCGAAATATATCGAAGCACGCTTATAAATGCAATTTGGAAATCTATATATTGACTGAATAAAAACGATATTCTTTTATCCTTCATTCCCTTGAGAATGATGTTTTTCTTACTTTAATTTGAATCAGTAATTAGAAATTATTAAGAATGAAAAAATTATTTATATTTTTTGTTGCTTTATCTTCATTATCGTTAGCACAAAGTTTTGAATACTCTGAATCAATTGGAAACTTTAAATCTGCTACTTCATTTTATATAACTGCAAACGGATTAATCTACGTTACAGACAAAGGCAGCAATGAGGCCTTTCTGCTTGATACGTTAGGGAATGAAATGAAATCTTTTGGCGGTTATGGTTGGGGTGATAATTCATTTGATGATCCTGCCGACGTTTTTGCCGATCCGCTTACAGTTTATGTAGCCGATAAAAACAATCATCGTATAAAAAGATTTGATAAAAATCTTAATTTTATTTCATCGCTTTATACAAGAGATAGTGATGATTCGCGGGAAAGTTTTGGTTATCCGCTTAGCTGTGCTACTTCGAATCAAGGTGATCTTTATCTGATTGATTCTGAAAATAAACGAGCAATGAAGTTCGATTTTAACGGAAACTTCAAACAGGATTTTGGCGGATTTGATGCTGGTAATTTTATGCTAAGCAACCCAAAACAATTAGCCATCGCTTCTAATAATAATATATTCATAATCGATGAAGATAAAATTATTGTTTTTGATCAGTATGGAAATGGGATTGTTAAAATTAATTGTGAAGTAAAACTAAATGGTATCAGAATTCTTTTTGATCAGCTTACGGCTACGGCTGAGAAAAAAATATTATACAGCAATTTGAGATTACCGGAAGCCCAATTGTCTGTCTTAACTTTACTCGGTGTTGATGAAATACCTGAGCTTGTTTCCTCAATGCTTTTTAATAATAAATTATACATCCTTTCAAAGAATTCCATTTTGGTTTTTAGAAAAGATAATAACAATTAAGTTTGCATAACAATAAAAGAAATATCCGGATTCAATTATTACTCAGATTTATAATTTTTATTATCGCTGTAATTTGGTTTACAGGTTTAATCTCTCCTTGCATTAAAAACAATTTTCTTCATTCGATTTATCCATATTTAAAACTTGGATATTCAACTGTCTGTCATCAAAATGTTAACAAATCTTTTACTTGCGAAAACGGTACTTTCTTAGTCTGTGCCAGATGTACTGGAATATATATGGGTGTTTTAATCTCATCCTTAATTATTCTAATTCCCCAAATCACTATAAAAATAAAAACCTGGCAATTGATTTTATTTTCACTTCCAATGCTTGCAGACGTTATTTTCTATTCGATAGGTTTATATCAGTACAACAAAATTATTGCAGCAATAACAGGCATCCTTTTCGGTTCGGCGGTATTTCTATATATTTTGGGCGCAATTGAAAATTCTCTTTACACAAAAATTAAAACACACAAATGAGTTTAAAAAAATATTTACCCACCCTTTTAGCAGGATTTGCTGCGGCAGTTCTTGCAACTGTACCGGGAATCAAAAATTTTAGTTGTTGTTTATTAGTTCCTGGTGCCGCTGTTTTTGCAGTTTTGCTAGATAAAAAAATCACAAACTCCTCAGAAAAAGTTAGCATCGGAAAAGGTTTAGGATTTGGATTTTTAACCGGTGTTGTTGCAACAATCTTTATAACATTGTTTGAAATGTTATTAACCTATTTTGCAAGAACAAATGATTTTATCCAAAGTTTACCACAATCTGAAATTGTTATGCGGCAGTGGAACTTGGGACCATTGTTAGATGACTCTTTAAAGTTACTTAAGGGTATTGCGAAAGAAATTGAGAAAACCGGATTTTCATTTTTATATCTTATACTGATTTTCTTCAGCAACTTTTTAATTAACTCATTATTTGGAATGATTGGTGGATTGCTGGGAATGAATCTTGCAAATCGTAAACTAAAAGAAGGAATTCATTAGTTATGATAACCGCATTTATTTTTTTCGCTCACCTGATTTTTGCTCTCGTTATCTACACAAAAAAATGGCAGGATGAAAGTGTTTCTGCAGGATTATTAAATGTAACTCTTATCGTAATTTTATTCGCAGTTGGATGGACGATTACAGGAATTGTTGCAAAACTTGTTATGGAACCCAAAGGTTTAGGCATTCAATTCGATCGTGATACATTTTCATTAACACTTTTAACAATTGCAGAATTTTTCTTTTACAGATTCTATTACAAAGACGAATCTAATTTAACCGATACGGAAAAACAATAACCGCTGATTGATCAACCTGTTGTTGAGTTGAACTTAATGGTTCAAATCGCCACTGCCACAAAGAATTAATAGCTGCATTTTCTAATCTTGTGTCCGCTTTGGATAAAAGGAATATTGATCCGACAGTTCCATCCGGTTTGATTGTAAACTTTAATCGTATATCTATTTCCTTATTCACTCCTTCGGGATAATCAGGAAGTGTGTAACTGTAAATTTTTCGTGTTCCGCTTCCACCCCATTGAATATCAAATCCAAAACTTCCCTCGCCTTTTGCAAGATTTCCTTTACCTGTATTTGAAGTGCTGGAATTTTCCTGTTTTGAATTTTCCTGCTTTGTTTCTTTTTTTATTTCCTTATCCTTGGACGAAGGAACAATCACATTTTCCTTTTCCGTGTTTTTAGCTTTTGGAAGTTCAACCTCTTTTACTTCCTTACTTTTTGTTTCGGTAACAGTTTCCTTTTCAGGTTTTGCTAATTCTTCAGTTTTATTTAGTTGATTTCCAATAGCGCCTGATGATCCTTGCTCGCCAGATATTCCGAAAGAAAGCTCAACATAATCTTTGGATTTATATTCAACTGTAAAATTAATAATTAAGAATAAAGCCAAAATGATAATATGAAAAAGGATAGAAGATGAATAAGATAATCTGGTAATATTTTGATTTGACAAATACATTTTAAAGTTTCTCTTTTTCAGTTTCAATTGTAAACTTTTCGATATTCGAAATTTTTGCAGCATCAATTACCTTAATCACCAAATCAATCGCAACAGTTTTATCAGCGCGAATAATTAGATTATCCTGATTCGTCTGGGATTTCAACGCACCAAGCTTAGCCGGCAGTTGATCAATACTTATCTCTTCATCGCCAGCATAAACGCCGCCGCCGGATGTAAGTGTAACAATCATTGTTGATGGTTCTGATTTCTCATTCATCTTTGAGCCCGGCAATTTAACCTTTACCCCAGTTTGGATTACAAACTGTGAAGTAAGCAAAAAGAAAATGAGCAGAAGCATTACAATATCCGTTAAAGAAGAATAAGCAAAAATGCTCATAGGTTCATTTGAAGTTTTAAATTTCATTTTTTACCTACAATTCAATTTCAATTTCATCATCAATATCGGCTTCTTCTTTTCCGCCCTCTTGAATGACATCAATTACATCATTAGCCACGGTTTCCATTTCACCAACTAATTTTTTAACCGAGCTTAAGAAATAATTATATAATGCTAAAGCAGGGATGCCAACTATCAAACCAAATGCGGTTGTGATAAGTGCTTCCCAAATTCCACCTGCAAGATCACTTGGATTTGCAGCGCCGGCAAGATCCTGTATTGTCATAAAAGCTTGTATCATTCCTGTTACTGTTCCAAGAAATCCAAGTAGCGGAGCAATACCTGCAACGCTTGCTAACACTGGTAAACCTTTTTCAAGTTTACTTATTTCCTGACTTCCGGCATTCTCAATTGCGTCTTTAACTCTATCGTGTCCGTATCTGTATTTCTTCAATCCTTTACGAACGATATTTGCAACCGGAGATTTTTCCTGCATGCAATAACTGATTGCACCGGAAATATCTTTTTTCTTAATAAAACCTCTTATCCTTACCATAAAGGCAGGCACATTAATTTTTGCTCTTCTAAGAACAACAAAGCGATCAATTACAACAGCTAAGCCAATAACTGAGCTAAGTAAAATAAACCACATTATATAACCGCCTTTTAAGAAAATTTCAAATAAGTTCATATCAATCCTTTTAATTTTGAATTAGCGAATATTTTTTGAAATAAAATTTTTTGCTTCATCTACTGATGAAAAATTACCAACTTTTATTCTATACCACAAACCTTTTTCCGGAATTTCGACCGCTTCTACGAATGAATTATAACCTTTGTTCCTGTATTTGCCCGCTTCATTTTCAGCTATAGAATTTGATCTGAAAGATGCTACCTGCACAACATAAATATCTCCGTACCGATAAATGTTATTTCCAATGCTTACAGGGTTGCCTGCCGGGACTGCATTTTTAACAACTTTATTTATTTCCCTCTTTGGTTTTTGAGTATCTAAATTTTTGATTTCTGGTTTCTGAATATTTTTTTCAGGTTGCTCTGTTTTAACATTACTTTCATTTACACTTTTAGTATTATCTACAATATTTTTTTCAGGTGGATAAGGATAAGTTATCGGAATCTGAAAATCACGCTCAATAATATTTGTATTATTTGATTTAAGCGAAAGTTCATCTGGTTTGATACTTACTGTATTTTTTTTATAAACCTGATTATAATAGTAAAATCCTGCAGCAATTAGTATTAGCAAGATCGGAAGAATTACAAATGTCCAGCGTTTCCTTTTATGCTCCGGTTGATTTTCATCTTTAACAATTTCAACTTTTGCCTCAGAAGAATCTACAACTTCTTCATTAACTTGTTCATCTTCCACTTTTTCAGGAGCTAACTTTATCTTGCCCACAGTGGCGGAAAAATCCCCAAGATTAGATACAGGGGATTTGACTTCTGTAAATTCATTATCCTGCTCTGATCTTATTTCACGTGGATTGTAAGTCTCAAATAATTTTGAAGTAGACTTCCAGAATTCTTCATCAGATATTTCATCATCAATATTTTTATCATCACTTAAATTTGATTTTACTTCCTCAAAATCATCTAAATCGTCCAATAATCGTTCAGCTTCTGGTGAAGTTATCTCAGGTTTTTTGTTCTCTACAAATTCATCTTTATTAAATTGAGGAGTAATAACATCTTTTTCATTTTCAACTTTTAATAATTCATCAAGAATATTTTCTTCGGTTGTTGGGATGATCAATTCCTTTTCGGACTCAACAATATCATTAGTTTCCGTGTAATAATTATTTAATCTTTCATCGGTAAGATCAAGAATTGAATCCGCAGAAATTTTTCTTGAAAGATCTTCTCCAAAATCCCACGCAATGTTTTTAACTACATTTTGTTTTGTTGCATCTTCATTTTTTTCAATATCAGATTGAATATCTGATAGCATCGAATCCAGATTATCCTCTGCCTTTTCCAACTGCACCTGATTAGTGTTGTATGAGCTTGCATCAATAATTAAAATTGGGTATTGCTCCTCCGGAGTAATAATTTTTGATTTTGCTATTATATCATCAACTTTTGATTCCAGTAACCTTCTATATTCATAACCGGCTGTTGGAGTAAAGGAATTATCAGTAAGAACTCCTCTTAAAGGTATTAGAGGTTTACCAATACTTAAACTAAAATATGAATCAACCGAATAATAATCTTCTTCATCAAAAAAAGGAATGTTAAATACAAATCCCTTAGTTTCCGACTGGCTAAGTTTATCATCCTGAGAGTAGAGGATGATATTCAGCAGCTCTTCAGCGCTTTCCTCCCTGATAAATTCAGAAGAAGGTTTTTTGATCTTACCTTTTATAAGATGAAAATATCCATACTCCGGAATAAAAATTGATTGGCTCGATTTAAGTAAAGCAGATATTCTTTTTAAAAGCAGTTCAAAAAATATCTTGGCATCAGCATCGGGAATGCCTGCGGTATTTGAAAATCTGATTATTAGTTCTGCTTTTGTCATTCTAAATAATATCTATTCTGCGCAATGATAAAGTATTAAAATTGTTTTTAAATCTGCGCTAAAAATTACAAACGATAATTTATACCTAAAATAACATTTAAAGGTATTTCTTTGTATCCATTCCAAAAATAGTTTTTGTAATTCAAAATGTTATTAATGTCTAAAGTAAAATCAAGATTAGATTGAAATGTATAAATGAATGATAAACCTAAATCAAAGTAATCACCGATAGATATTTTATTTACTATATCCGAATATCTTTTTGAGAAATAATCAGCACGGGCTATACCTTTTATTTCAGGACTAAATTTATAACTGTATGAGGCATTTAATTCAAATTTTGGAATGTAGGGAATTAAATTTCCCGCTTCATCAGTAGCATCTGTAAATCTAAGTGAGCTGTAAAATTCTCCGTGCGGTCCTAAGTAAAATAAAAAGTTTACAAATGGACTTATACTTTTCATATCAGCATAATTTAATTCAAACCTGCCGGACTGCATTGAGTTTGTAAAATAAGGATAACTATTTGAGGAGAAGTAGTTAAATCCTCCATCAATCTGAAAATATTTATCATATTCATACTTAACAGTTGCTGATAGAGAATTTCGTCTTTCCCAATAAATACTTCCGATGCTATCAACTTTATAATAATTATTTTTTAACAAATAGCTCCCCGGACTAAGAAATTCAGCAGTTGGGGCATACTCACCAAAGAGTGTAAGATTTTTATCCAACTTAATTGCCACTGAAGCATAAAGAGCGTTATATGAATTCCCTGCTCCTCTGGAAAAATTCCATCCAAAAGAACCTTTAACTAATTCTGTAAATTGAAATCCTGCCGTTGGTCTGATTGAGAAAAAATCTTTTCCGGAGTTATCACCTAAAAGATTTTTGATGGTATGATTTCTATAATCTACAGCAACACCAAGATTGAAAGATGAAAATTTAATTAAGCTTTCACCTCTAAATCTTACATTGTTCTCGCTAAATTTTTCCTGCGAGATGTTCGCTACATTATCAGATAGATTGAGTCCTAACAAAAAATTTCTGTTAAAATCATTTTTTATTGCAACCTCAAATTTGCCAGAGTTAACACTTCTTCTTTCTTCCGGTTTATCAGATGCGAAAAATTTAAGACTTGTTGTTCCATAATTTCCATTAACATTAAATTGTGTGCCGGGCAAAAATTGTCCTTCAATATCTGACCAGTAAAGTAAATTAAACCCAGCGCGGGTTTTATATTTATCGCTGTTATCAACATAAGCTCTGGTAAAAGAGCCATTAAACATTCCTTCGATAATTCCATTTGTAAATGGTTGAGCATAGTTAACGCCAACTGTGGGTATTGTATAAATACCTAACCCTGCAGAAATATTACCTTTGAAGAAATTTACTTCATCTAAAAAACTCAAATCAGTTTTTATTGGATTTGAAAAATCTCCAATTTGTAATTCTTCAGGTGAGTATGAAGGTTTTAAAAATTCTTCCGAAATTGTTGAAACAAAATCCGGCTTAATTTTATCGACTTTGTTAATATTTACTTTACTTGTGCCAGTGATAACAAAATCCGGTAATTCCACATTGGGATTTTTTTGTTTTTCATCTTGTGCAAATGCAACTAATGAAAAGAATAAAAGAATAAAAATTAAATTAAGTTTCATTGTATCTTCCTCAATTTCTTAAGTGCCTCATCTCCATAAGAAGTTCCACTATGTTTAGCTATAACTGCGCGATACATTTCTGCAGCATTTCTTTTGTCATTCAATTTAACATAGCAATCACCAAGTAGTAAATAAGATTTTGTTAACCATTCATCATAACGCGAAAAAACTGTCCTGACCCTTACCAAAGCCGTTATTGCATCATTATATTTTGCCTGCTCAAACAGTGAGAGTCCATAATAATACTGAGCTTTTGCTCCAACATCATCGCTTCTTTTTTCTGAAAGTGCTGATAGATAATTATCAGCATTGGAATATCTGCCCGCAGCCATTTCAATCAGGGCTAACTCAAATTTTGATTTATCTGCAAAAATGGATTCAGGGTAATACATTGCCACATCATCAAAGACAGAATATGCTTCCTGAAATTTTTTCATTTCAAGATATGTCTGACCTTTGTTAAATAAAATTTCCGGGACTTTAGGAGATTTTTTTAAATCATTTGATCCCGCATCATAAATTTTAATTGCATCATCATATTTTTTATTTACTCTTAAAATATTGCCCATCTCCAGCACTGATGAGCCGGCAAGTTCTGAATCTTTGTAATTCCTGAAAACTTTATCGAAATTAAAAATCGCTTCATCATTTTGACCAAGACTTTGTGCACTTTTCCCAATCCAATAATAAGCATCAGGCACAAGTTTACTTTTTGGATATGCCGATGTAAAATCTTTGTATGCTTGTTTTGCCTGTTCATACTTACCCAAGCTGTAATAAATTTCTCCTTTCTTAAAAAGAAGCTGATCCGAATAACTTAAGTTTGGATTTTTTAAAGCAAACTCTCCAAGAAACGAGACTGCCTTTTCCGGATTTCCTTTTGCTACATAACTTGATTGTATTCCATTTACGGCATCAAAAACATAATTGGAAGTTGGAAACTGAGCAATAACTTTTTCATAATTTACTATTGCGGAATCATATTTACCCATATTAAAATATGCATCACCAATTGAGTAGAAGATAATTGGCTCTAAAGAGGTTTTAGGATATTTTGCAGTTACAACTTTGTATTGTGAAATTGCTTTAGGAAATTCTCCTCGCTGAAAATAAATCCAGCCAATGGTATAAAGTGATACATCACCATATTCTGAGTTCGGAAATTTTTCCTGTATTGATGTGAACTCTGATATCGCTTCATTTACTTTGCCCGATTTATAAAGCGCTTGTGCATATTGATATCTTGCATAAGGATCGGTGCTAAGTTTAACATCTGAACTGAACAACTCCTGATAAACTTTACTTGCTGCGGCAAAGTTTTTACTTCCGAAATAACTATCAGCCAATCTTAGCTTTGCATCGTTTAATCTTTTATTGTTAGGATATTTTTTTATGAAATCTGCAAACTGATAAGCTGAGTTTTCATAATCTCCAAGATTAAAATAACTGTAAGCTTTACCATAAAGTGTTTGTGATGTTAAATCTTTGTCATTACCATTTGCCTGATTATATCTACTTAAAGCTTTCTTAAAATCCCAGATAGCAAAATAATTTTCTGCCAAAAAGAAATTTACTTTTTGAGATTCAAAAGCAGGATCTTTGCTATCCAACTCTTCTAAATATTTAATAGAAGTTTTATTATCATTAAGATTATACAAAGCTATACCTAAGCCAAATAATGATCTGAACTTTACATCTTTATCAATATCATTTAGATCTTTAACCATCTCAAAATAATTTTTAGCCGTTTTATAACTACCTTTATTCAATTCTATTTCACCAAGCAATGTAAATGCTTTAGCACGCACGTTATTATCATTGGAAGAATTAGCCGATAAAAGATATTTTGAGGCAAGATCAGTGTTATTTTTATTATAATAGACAACACCAATTTGATATTGAGCTTCTTTAGCTAAAGGATCGTTTGGATATTTTTCAATAAACTGTTTATAAATTTCATTGGCTTCATCATTTTTACCAAGATATCTTTTGCATTCAGCTTTCCAGAAAAATGATTTGATTGCTAAGCTATCATCACCATTTGAAAGCCCATCAAACTGAACAAATGCATCATTATATTTTTTCTGCTGAAAATATGCCCAAGCTAAACCATATTTTGAATTCTTAAAATACTCTGAAGTTGGATATTTGTTTAGAACTTCAAGATAAGTTTTCTCGGCATCCGGATACTCCTGGACTCTGTAATAAGCGGTTGCAAGCAAGTACAAACTTTCGGAATAAATATCATCAGGCAGGTTTGTTAGTTTGGGGTTTTTTAATTCAAGTATTGAAGATTGATAATCCTTTAATTTGAAATAACAAATTCCAATCCTTATTTGTGCAGAATTAGCAAGCTTTGAATCTTTATGATAAGTTAATAGCTGATCATAATATTTTACGGCGTTATTATAGTCGCCTTGTTTCTCATAAACATTAGCAAGTGTATAGATTGAATAATCGGCAAAGCTTTTATTTCTTTTATCTGCTACCGCCTCTTCTAAAAATTTAACTGCTTCATCAAGTTTATTTTCTGCTGTATAAGATTCCCCGATCCAATAAAAAGAACTACCAACATATTCGCTTTCCGGATAATCTTTTAATAATAGTTTAAATCTTAAGCGAGATTTTTCATATTTCCCTTCTGAAAAATAAATTAATCCAAGATTGTATAAAGATTTATCACGATAATTTGACCAGAAATAATTTGTTACTAAATATTCAAAAGTAATTGCTGCCTCATCTTTTCGCCCGAGTTTTAAAAGTGATTCTGCAGAATAATATTTTGCAGTCGCATAAATTTCATCAATAATTTTATAATTGCTAAAAAATTCTTCAAATAATCTGTTAGCTTGTGCATACTGCTGATTATGAAAGGCAGTCATCGCTGCATCAAATTTTTCTGAAACAGTTTGGGACTGAAGAGTTTGAAAATTTAATGTGAATAGGATACAAAATGCCAAGTATTTGAGCATACTCAATCCTTTATTAAATATTAGGATAGATTGAAATCAAAGCTTTATTTGGAAAAATTACTATTAGAGACTTCTGAAAAATAGATTTCGGATTGACTGTCATTCTCGCAATCCGTTAGCTAACGGACGGGAATCTACTAAATATTCAATGGATTCCTGCCTGCGGGCCGGCAAGGCAGGTTTACACAGTAATGACGCATTGAATTTTTCAAAAGTCTCTATAAATTAAGAACAGAGTGAATTTAACATTAACTTCTAAATTCCTCAGGGCAAATATTAGATTCAATTATCATAAAATCAAGCCAGTAAACAAAATAAAGGGATCTTTTAAAGAAAAGTGTTAAAAACAAGTTTAATATTTTGAAGATTTAGTAACTTTGATATAAAGGAACTGACATAAAAAACCCTCGTTTCCGAGGGTCTTTTCTTTTAATAAAAGGAATATTACTTTGTTACACCAAGTTCATATTCAGCAGTTTTTTTGTATGTAGGGTCACTGGCAGCCTGCTTGAACATATCTTTTGCTTTAGCTATATCACCTTTACCGCGATAGGAAATACCCATGTAAAAATATGGTCCGCCTTTAGTAATTTTTGATCTATACTTAAGTGCATTTTCAGCGGCAGAAATTGATTCATCCCATTTACCAAGCTCGGAGTAAACTTTTGCTAAAGAAAGATAAGCTGCATCATAGTTATCATTTTCAACAGCTTTCTTTAAATATTCAATACCTTTTTCGGCACTTCCACCAGCGAGAGCTTCATTACCTAACTTAGCGTAGGCAAGCGAAATATTTTTCTTTACTTTTTCTTTAACACTATTACTAGCATTGGAATTCAGTATTTTATTAAAGTTATCAATGGCAGCAGCGTAATTACCCATAGAAAAGTATACTCCACCAAGAGCATTTAATCCGCCATCAAAATCTTTATTTAGTTTTATACATTCTTCAAAGGCAACTTTAGCATCCTCAAGTTTATCAGCTTTTTTAAGTGCAATACCTTTTTGATAGTAAATTCTGTAATCTTTTTCTATCTGAAGTGCGGCATTATACTTTTCGATAGCTCCGGAAGTATTCCCATCTTTTAAAAGCGCATTTCCTTCATTATAAAGCTTACCGGCTTCAGGTTTCATATCCTGGGCATATGTTAAGAAAGTAATGCTGAGTAAAAACAACATAGCAAATAAAAAGCTTTTATTCTTCATTTTTTTTCCTGTTAAATTTAATAATTGAGTGATTATTTAGTGCGGAAGACGGGACTTGAACCCGTACGCCAATTAAGGCACTACCCCCTCAAGATAGCGTGTATACCAATTTCACCACTTCCGCAAATTTGAGGTGACAAAATATGTTACAAGCTTTAGAAAATCAACACTTATAAAAACTCAGTGTAATTTTATTTAATTTTCTCTTAGAGGACGCCTTTTATCAAAAATAATTTTTCTTATCTCATCACGAAATTTTTGTTCAAATACAATATATCTTACAATTTTATCTGTGGATAAAATATCATTCAAAGAATTAATAAATTGTTTTTTAGTTGATTCGATTTTATCCTTAATATTACCCAATTCATTTATAAGCTGTCTTTGTACGGCTTCATTATTTTTATCATTCACATCCAGCGTTGATTCAAGTTTTTTAAGAATATCATCAGATTTATCTTCCAACGTTTCAATCTGTTTCTGCATCTCATTTCTTCTGGCAAAAAACTTTACTGATGTATCCTCATCCAGATTAAGTGCTTCAATCAGTTTAATCTTTTCTAACTGATGGAGCTTGCTTCTTTGTTTCAGCATTTTTTCTCTATCCTGTTGCGGGTATGAACTGACAACGAGCATTAAAGATAATACTATTAAAAAATATAATGTTTTCATATTTACCTCTTTAAAATTTCTTTATTGGATAGTTCGGCATAAAGCGTTTCGACGTCTTTATCAGTAAGATATTTTTCAATTTCATTAAGATTGATATCCTTTGATACAGAACCGATGTTATTATCGTTTATTGATTCAGTAATATTCTCACTCAGCGTTTTATTATATAAGGAATCAATTTTTGCAAAGGAATTTTCATCATAATCATTCTCCAGACTCAGATCCAATTCGCTGGCTAAATAATTTGCATCGTCATCTGTTAAACCAGAATATATTTTTTGCATTTCAGGTTTATCCGTCATCATCCTGGCAATAATTAAATAACTTATTACAGCAAGAAATAAAACTGCAAATGCATAGCCATATTTAATATATACAGATTTTTTACGCTTTGACTCAATTTTATTTCTAAACCTTGGAAGAATAGATTGTGTGTATCCTGCGTCCAGTTCAACAGCTTTCGTCTCTGTAAAAAGATTCATAACTTTTTTAAAATTTTCAAAGTCATTATTCAGTTCAGGAAATATACTTAGTTCCTTTTCAAATTCTTTTATCTCTTCTAAGTTCATTTCATTAAAAAAGTACCTGGAAAATTTTTCGTCATTAGTCATTTTTTTTAACTAACTCCTTTAGTTTATTTAATGCATGAAAATAATTTGCTTTTAGGGCACCTGTCGTCTTACCTGTAATTTTAGAAATTTCCTCATACGTCATTTCATCATAATTTCTCATTATAAAAACTTCCCTTTGCTTAACCGGTAATTTTTGCAAAGCATTTTCTATTAATTCCAATTTCTGTCTTTGTTCGATACTTGCTAAAATATTTTTACTGTCATCAGGAAAACTCTTTATTTCACTAAGACTAAGAAAGCTCTTTAATTTTTTTCTCTTTAGAAAATTAATACTTCGAGTATTAGTAATTGTATAAATCCACGTATAAACCGAAGATTTAAACTCAAATGTTTTAAGCTTATTGTAAAGAACAATTAAAACTTCCTGTAAAATTTCATCGGCATCCAGGTGATTGCCTGTCATTCTTCTTGCATGCCAGTAAATTTTTTCCTGATACTTAGCAGCCAACCTATTAAATGCAGATTCATCGCCATTTATAAAACTTTTTATCAGATCAAAATCAGTATTTAAATCTTGCATACTTTTATAATTAGTTAAAAACTTAGACAATAATGAACACTTTAAGGTTTAATAATTTCACTTTAAACCTAAAATAAATTTTGTTTGTCAAAGAGACAAAATAAATTTATAAACCAAAACAAAGGTGAAAATATGAAAAATCTAAAATATGCTGTGTTATCTTTTATGATAATCCTGCTTTTAAGTTCACTATCATATCCTCAGATGAGAGATCGGGGCACGCGTGATGGAATGCGAGAAATGGTTAAAAAGAAACTTCAATTAACTTCTGAACAGGAAAAAAAGATTAACGATTTAAGATTAATCCATAAGGAGCGTTTAATAGATTTAACTTCCGAATTAAAGAAAAAAGAATTGCAAAAAGAAAAAATTCTTTCTGGTGATGTAATTGATAGAAATCAACTGATAAAGATTACAAATGAAATCGGGGAAATAAAGAATAGAATAATGACTGAAAGGATAAATCACCAGATGGACGTTTATGAAAATTTAGATGCAAATCAAAAAATAATCTGGAAGGATATGATGCTAAAGGGCGATCGAATGAAAAAAGAAATGATGCTTGGTATGAGAGATAACATGAAAGATAAAATGATGAATCGTAATAAAGCGAATCGATAAAATCCACTTAATCTGTTTTTATTTAAAGCCGGTTTGTACCGGCTTCTTTTTTATAAATCTCCTTGAATAGGACGCAAAACAATTTCTTCCGTAACTAAATTTTCCTTTTGCAAATATGCCCAAACCATAACTCGAGCAATTTCTTCACTTGACATCATTCTATCTGAATACTGATTTCTAATTTCTTTTGCCCAGATAGGTGTTTCAGTGGCACCGGGAATTATATTAATAACTCTGATATTATGATGTCTTACTTCTTCGCGTAATGAGTTAGTATAACCGAGGAGTCCCCATTTAGATGCAGAGTAAGCTGTACTTTTTGTAAAAACTTTTTTTGTAACCACTGAAAGAATATTAATAATTGTACCACCTCCGTTAGCAATCATATGTGGAAGAATTGATTTTATTGTGTAGATAGAACCGAGAAGATTTATATTAATAATTTCATTTATCTCATTAATTGAATTTTCTTCCGCAAGCTTGAATGAAGTAATACCGGCATTATTAATCAAACAATCAATTTTATTATTTGTTGTTATCTTTTTTACGACCTGTTCAACATTCTGATAAGATGCAATATTGCAGGGGAATACTTCGACAGAAAGTTTTTGATCATCTAATTCTAAATTTAATCTTTCTAATTCACTAACCCTTCTTGAAGAGGCAAAAACTTTAGAACCAATTTTTGCAAACTCAATAGCAGCAGATTTACCTATGCCAGAGCTTGCACCCGTAATCCATATCCCGTTTTTTTCTTTTATCATATATGATGCATTGAAATTAGGTTTAGAAATTCAGTCCTGGTTTTTGCATCATCTTTAAATACGCCAAGCATTGCGCTGGCTGTAGCAGATGAATTTTGTTTTTCAACACCACGCATCATCATACACATGTGATATGCTTCTGAAACAACAGCTACACCAACCGGTTGTAAATAACTATTTAGTGTCTCAGCGATTTGCTGTGTCATTCGTTCCTGAACCTGAAGTCTTCTGGCAAAGACCTCTACAATTCTTGGAATTTTACTTAAGCCAACAATTTTACCATTTGGGATATATGCAACATGAACTTTACCATAAAAAGGCAACATATGATGTTCACATAAACTGTAAAAGTCTATATCCTTCACCACTACCATTTCATCATACTTTTCGGTGAAGATTGCATCGTTCAAAACTTCTTCAATATTCTGGTGATAACCTTTAGTTAAAAACTCATAAGCTTCGGCAACACGTTTTGGTGTGCTTACAAGCCCTTCCCTATCAGTATCTTCACCTATTTCAGTAAGCATTTGTTTAACTAGATTTTTCACATTGTCAGTATTCAATTTACTCTCCGCGATATTCAAAGTAATTATTTTCAGTTTCATATAGTTTAACTGAGTATAATTTTCCCCCTGGAATTTTATCCACAAGCTGCTCCCAGATGGCTACCGTAATATTCTCAGAAGTTGGAATAAGTCCTTTCATAAAATCAGTATCAATATTCAGATTTTTATGATCGACTTTAGTAATAACATATTGATGAATTATATCTTTTAGATGTTTGATGTCCAAAACAAATCCGGTTGCAGGATTAATTTCTCCTGCAACAACAACTTCCAAAGTATAATTATGTCCGTGCCAATTTGGGTTACTGCATTTACCAAACAATTTATAATTTTCTTCATCATTTAAACCAACTTGAAAAAGCCGGTGAGCTGCAGCAAAAGTTTCTCTTCTTGTAATATAAACCATATTAATCCTTCAGTGCTTCCATTACTTCAACATTGTGTCCATCTACCTTCACTTTGTTAAAAATCTTTTTAATCTTTCCTTCCTCATCAATAATGTAAGTTGTTCTTTCAACTCCCATATATTTTTTCCCGTACATACTTTTTTCTTTCCAAACATCGTAAAGTTGTACAATCTTTTTATCTTCATCCGCTAATAAGTTAAAAGGCAGGTTATATTTTTCAGCAAATTTTTTGTGTGAGCTTACTGAATCGGGACTAACTCCAAGAATGACAGCATCAGTTTTTTTGAATTTTGGGAAATCATCTCTAAAGCTGCATGCTTCTTTTGTGCATCCGGAAGTATTATCCTTTGGATAAAAATACAGCACAACTTTCTTTCCTTTGAAATCTTTGAGTGAAATTTTTTTGCCGTCCTGATTTAGTAAAGTAAAATCAGGTGCTTTCTTTCCAACCTCAGGCATAATAAAACTCCTTAAAATTTTAGCTTAATACTTTTTTTATTGCTTCGTAGTTTGGTTCATCTCCAGGGCTTGCTAATACTTCTGTGTATTTGATCTTGCCATTTTCATCAACAACAAAAGCTGAACGTTTTGCAACATTCTTGTAATCAAATTTACCTGGTACAAAAACATCAAGAACAACATCATACTCCGAAATAACTTTTTTATTAAAATCACTTAATAAGGGAAAGTTATAATTATTTTTTTCCTGAAACATTTTTAATGCAAAATGTGTGTCTACACTAATCCCAAGAACCTGCGCATTTAGCTTCTCAAATTCTTTAAGATCATCACGAAAGGTGCACATTTCTTTTGTACATACGCCTGTGTTTGCTGCCGGAAAAAACAGAACAACAACTTTTTTACCTTTATAATCGCTTAAAGATACAGGTTCTCCATCCTGATTGGTTAAGGTGAAATTTGGTGCTTGGTCTCCGATTTTTAAAGCCATTTTATACTCCTTGTTAAATTATAATTTGATTTTTTTGGATAGTTTTTTACTTATTACCATTGAAAGTTAACCAAAAGGCATAGCACATTCAAGAATAAGTTAACTTGTATGATCTAAAACAAAAGTCGAGAAGAAAAGTTCAATTTAAGTTCCTTAAAGAAGTTTAGCTTTTTTCGTCCAGGTTTTAAAGCCATCTTCAAGTTGTTCAAATGAATTAATAGCAAAAAGTATTGGCTGCAAATGCCATACATCATATTCCTGGTGAATTATTACCTCAGGATCGAACGGTTTCACTTCAACATTTTTTGATAAAGCATTTTGCACTTCGCCATGTGATGATATTATTCCGGCACCGTAAATTCTCATTCCTTCTGGTTTCCTTATCAAACCAAACTCAACGGTAAACCAATGAAAAGTTTCCAGGTACTTACGGTTGATTCCTTTTGCATTAAAAGCAGCTTCACCAAACATTTGATAAAATGAAGCAAAACTTTTATTTGTAAGCAACGGCATATGACCAAAAATATCATGGAAGAGATCGGGCGCCGGAGTATAATCCAATTCTTCCGTTCCCCTTATATAATCTGTAGATGGAAATATTTTTTTCTTAAGCAATTTAAAAAAATCCTGTTCATCAATTAAGCCGGGAACACGCGCAACTTTCCATCCGGTAAGTTGAAAGAAGGTGTTACTTAAATCCTTTAAAGATGGAATTTTGTGCGGAGAAAAATTTAATCTTTCTACACCTTCTATATATTCTTCGCATGCTCTGTTTGGTAAAAAATCCATCTGTCGTTGATAGAGATAATTCCAGTTTTTATGATCAAGTTCAGGATAATCCGGATAAACTATTTCATTATGCACGGGTACTTTCCCTTTTAGTTTTTGCGGAATGCACCTGGGATCGATGCCTTCCTGAGCTGCTTTTGCATAAGCCGAAACTATGTTATCATTTTTTGCTTTTTTCATTTTGGATTCCTGTTATTCTATGGCAAAAGTTATGAATTGATAATATTAAATACAATGTGGAATCATTAGAAAAATGTTTTTGTGATTAATGTCCTTAATCATCTTAAACATTGACAAGTATACAAATCATTTTTTGAATTGTAATATCATAGATGGAAAATATTTTTATCTGGTTAAATAATAAATTATTTTTATACGTAAGAAAGTTTTTATTTAATAAAATATTTTGGATACCAATGGAAGAGAGAAAAGATTTAGATTATGATTACACCAAATCTTGTGTTATACCATACCGGATGAATCAAGGTGAATTAGAAATATTATTAATAACATCCATCCGAAAGAAAAAATGGATCTTCCCAAAAGGGTTTATTGAATTTAATTTTTCTGCATTTGAATCTGCGAAGAAGGAAGCATTTGAAGAAGCCGGTGTTATTGGTGAAAATGAGACTGTTGAACTTGGTTCTTTTAAATTGAAAAAGAAACAGGGTACATCATTGATTCGGGTTTTTTCTATGGAGGTTTCAAAAGAATTGCAGGATTATCCAGAAAAAAACTTACGAAAGAGAAAGTGGTTTACTTCAAATGATGCGATGGAAAAATTAACTCAGCCAGAATTAAAACCATTTCTTGGCAAACTAAATGAGAAACTTAAAACAATTAATTAAAATCATCTTTAATAATTTTTTCACAAACCTCACGGCAAACTTCAAAATCAAATCCACGCGAAATCAAAAAGGATGTTATTTTCTGCCGATAAGTTTTTTCATCAATATCTCTTTTTTTTAGCTGACCTAATTTTTTTTCAGCTAAACTAAATGCTAAAGAAAACTCAGATTCATTTTGCCCGACACTTAAAAGAGCTTCCTCAATTATTGAACTATTTACACCTTTACTTAAAAGTGCTGCCTTTATTTTATTTTTGCCCCAGCGCTTTTTACTTAATTTTTCCTCAACAAAATGTTGTGCAAAAACACGATCATCAATAAATCCTTTTTCCTTTAAATCTGATAAAACAATTTTAATTAATCTTTCATCATATAACTTACTTTTTAATTTTATCATCAATTCTCTTTCGGAATGAAATCTTCTCGAAAGAAAGGAAAGAGCCCGATGTTTAATGTGGTAAAGAATATTTTGTTCAACAAAAAAAGAAAAGCGGTCTTCGGAAACCTCATCACCTTTCCTTAAACCGCTTTGAAAAAATACATCTTCTGATAAAATCAGTTTTTCATCATTATCAAAAAATACTATTACATTTTTTTCATCTTTCCTGATTACTCTATCAATTTTCATTTAAAGATTTAGACCCGTTTACTTTTTCTTTCCTTTTGATTTTTCTTCAGGTTTATCTTCTTGCTTTTCTTCAACTACCGGAGCAGTTTTAAAACCTGGTAATCCAAGTTTTGTTTTTATATCTATCTCAAGGTTCTTATACATCTCAGGAAATTCAATAAGTTTTTGTCTAAACTGTTCCCTTCCCTGAATTCTATCTTCGCCATAAGTAAACCAGGCGCCACCTTTTTTGATGATGCCGAGTTCTGTTGCCATATCAATCAGATCACCGGTTTTGCTTATACCTTCATTGTATAAAATATCAAACTCAGTTTGTTTAAATGGTGGAGCTACTTTGCTTTTTACAATCTTAACTTTTGTCCTATTACCAATAACTTCTTCACCATCTTTAATAGCTGCAATTCTTCTTATATCAATTCTTACGGAAGCATAAAACTTAAGTGCGTTACCACCTGTAGTAGTTTCGGGATTTCCGAACATCACACCAATTTTGCTTCTTAACTGATTAATAAAAATCACAGAAGTTTTTGATTTAGAAATTGCACCTGTAAGTTTTCTTAAAGCTTGAGACATCAATCTTGCTTGCACAGCCATTGTAGCGTCTCCCATTTCACCTTCAATTTCTGAACGTGGGACAAGTGCAGCCACAGAATCTATAACTATAACATCAAGTGCATTACTTCTAACTAGTGTATCAGTAATCTCTAATGCTTGTTCGCCATAATCCGGTTGTGAGATAAGAAGATTTTGAGTATCAACGCCTAGTCTCTTTGCATAGTTTACATCAAGTGCATGCTCCGCATCGATAAATGCCGCAAGTCCGCCCATCTTTTGTGCTTCAGCAATGATATGAAGACACAAAGTAGTTTTACCACTTGATTCAGGTCCATAAATTTCAGTTACTCTTCCGCGTGGTATACCGCCAATTCCGAGTGCAATATCTAATGACAACGCACCGGTAGGAATTGCTTCAATATCGTTTACGATGCCATCGCCAAGTTTCATTATAGCACCTTTGCCATAAGTTTTTTCTATGCCAGCAATTGCGTCGTCAATAATTTTAAGTTTTTGTTCTCTTTCGGAAGCCATCATTACTCCAGTTCTTTAAGTTTATAATTTTTGATTTCGAAATATTTCGATCCGCTCGAATGTAATTCACTTTTGAATAGTGATATTGAATTAGCAGTAAAAACTAACGGCTCAAATGTAAAATTTTTGAAGCTGTTAACAAAGTTATTTCCGGGATCCTGTTTAATTCTTAGTAAAGTTAAATGTGGATTAAACTTTCTGTTTTCTTTTTTGACCTTAAACTTTTCTAAATTTTCTTCCACCTGATCAATCAGATTAAAGATAGACTCATCAATTTTAAGTCCTGCCCATAAGATGGATGGTTTATTATCTCTAAAGAAAAAACCAAAATTTGTAATAGCACATTTAAAGGAAGAAAAATTACTTATAAAATTTAATTCAGAAGTTATATCCTTTAAAAATTCTTCCGGAACATCTCCAATGAACTTTAAAGTTAAGTGCAGCTTTTCTTTCTCTTCCCATTTATAATTTGATCCGGCGACAGAATTCCTTAATTCAATCAGTTCTGATTTTATATTATCAGGAATATTTAGTGCAAGAAAAAGTCTAATCATCAATTGAAATTCCAAGCAGATATCTTCTTAAAATTTCCAGAGCCGCTTGAGTAGCACGGCGTTTGTTTAATATCCTATTCTCGCCAAATTGAAATTTTTTTACACTACATACCTTATTATCACAATAGCCAACATAAACTAGCCCGACTGGTTTATTGGTTGACGCACCTGTTGGTCCCATTATGCCAGTTAAGGAAATTCCAATATCAACACCACTGATTGCTCTGACACCTTCAGCCATTTGCATTGCAACTTCGGGTGAAACGGCGCCTTGTGTGTTAATAACATCTTCATCAACTTTTAACAATTCCACTTTAGCGGCGTTGCTGTAAGTAACAATACCACGTTCAAAATAACTGCTGCTACCGTTGATATTAGTAATTCTATCGCTTAACCCGCCGCCGGTACAGGATTCAGCAACAGAAACGCGCAATTCTCTTTCCTTTAATAATCTTCCTACAACTTCTTCAAGGGTATCATCATCACGTCCATAAATATATCTTCCAACTTTACTTCTAATTTTTTGTTCAATCTCCATTAATAAATTTTTTGCAGTTTGTTCATTTTCAGATTTAACGGTTATGCGCAGTCTAACGCCATATTCATTTGGTAAAAAAGCAAGTTCTGCACCTTGCAACAAATCATTTAGGTTTCCCAATCGATCTGATAAAAGAGATTCCGGAATACCTGTAGTTTGCAAGGTTAGCTTTTTAATAAATTCACTTGGTGCACCAATTTTATCAATCAATTTTGGAATTACAAAATTTTCCATCATCGCTTTCATCTCATAAGGGACGCCCGGCATTACAACAAATATTTTGTCGTTCCATTCAATCCAGTATCCCGGAGCGGTGCCGTTTTCATTCCTAATTGCTTCAGCAATTTTAGGAACCATTGCCTGATCTTCATGAGATTTTTTTAATTCTCTTCCCCTTCTGGCTAACATGCTTTTAATGTCTTCCAAAACATCAGAATTAAATACAAGATCTGTTTTAAAGTATTCAACAATCGCTGATCTTGTAACATCATCGTGAGTAGGACCTAAACCACCGGTAATGATAATCACATCACCTTTAGTTACAGCATAATCTAATTCCTCGATTATGGTTTTTAAATTATCTCCGATAACAGATGATTTTGCGATAGAAATATTATTATCGGAAATCAACTTTCCGATAAAAGCAACGTTAGTATTGATTGTTTGTCCGATAAGAAGTTCATCCCCAATTGAAATTAAATATGCTTTCATTTTTTAATAAACTCCAAAAAAGTAAACAATAAGATGAACAATAATTAGTGAATAAATTCCTGAGATCACATCATCCATCATTATGCCCCATCCGCCGGGCAAATTTTCTGATGTTCTTGCAGGAAATGGTTTAATAATATCCAGAATTCTCCATATAAAAAAAGAAGTAACAACAATTAAAATAGTTTTTGGCAAAGCAATTAAAGCAATCCAGGTTCCAACAACTTCATCAATTGTGCATTCAGAAGGATCTTTACCGTAAACTGCCTCAAACTTGTAAGAAATATATACTCCAAAAATAAATAATAATATAATTGCGGGAATTATTATCCATAACTTTTCAAATCCCGGGATAAAATAAAATATCAGCGCAACTAAACTGCTAAAGGTTCCTGAAGCGATCGGGATATATCCGGCATAAAAGGCAGAGCCAATAATTTTTTCAAACGAATTTATTTGTTTCATCAAAAAGTTTATTTATTAATTGTTTGTTTTTATAAAGATAAGTGATTCCGGAATGCACGGTAATAATTGTTATTACTAACATTACAAAATAAATTAAATCTTTATTTAGCAGGTAACTGAATATTTTTTCATTGCCCGCATAAATTTCTTTTGTATTTGTTCCCACATATAAAATTAAAAGGTAATATAAAAAAATCATTTGTAAAGCCGTTTTCCATTTGGCGTAGTAAGTTGTTACAAAATTATAACCACGACTTTCGGCAAAAGTTCGTAGGATGGTAATTAATAAATCCCTTATTATTATAAGCAAAACCATCCACAGCGGAACCAAACCAACAAATACAAATCCTAAAAATGCAGTTGATGTTAAAATTTTATCGGCAAGCGGGTCCCAATATTTTCCCCAATCAGTTATGTAATTAAATTTTCTTGCGAGCCATCCATCGTACCAATCTGTTAATGCGGCAATCAAAAAAACGGCTAAAGAAATCTGAATTAATAAAGGGTTACTTGATAAAAACAGATAAAGAAATATCGGAGTTAAAATAATACGAAGCACGGTAAGTTGATTTGGCAATACCATATTGTTTAATCGTTCATCTTTCCAGCTAAATTTCTTAAGAATGGATATTCATATATTCCTGTGCTATGCCCATCATTCCAGGTAATTTGAACAGCATATTTGCCAACTTGATTTATAGATTTTACAGTAATCTGATTTTCGGTAAAAATAGGGATGTACATTTTATTTTGTTTTTCTCTTTCAGCAAGACAAGTTGCACAAGGACAAAGTTTACGCAACATTTTAAGATCTAATAAATCCTGCTGTCCATCATCCCACAAAATTAATAGATTCTTTTTACCAACAAGTTTAATTTTTGCGGGATGCATTAATTTATTCTTTCACCTGTCAGCATTTCAAGTGCTTCAAGATATTTTTGACTGGTTCTTTCAATTATTTCATCAGGCAAGAGCGGTGGCGGCGGTTGTTTGTTAAATTTTATCGATACCAGATAATCCCGCACAAATTGTTTATCAAAACTTTCTTGTGATTTGCCTTTTTCATATTTATCTAATGGCCAAAACCTTGATGAATCCGGAGTTAAAAGTTCATCAATAAGAATTATTTCGTTACCAACTTTTCCAAATTCCATTTTTGTATCCGCAATAATAATTCCTTTACCCAAAGCATATTCAACAGCATTCTTATATATTTTGATTGTTTTTTGCTTGATAAAATCAATCGTTTCTTTGCCAACAAGTTGTTTTGCTATTTCCTCCGATATATTTTCATCGTGCAAACCAATCTCCGCTTTTGTTGCAGGAGTAAAAATCGGTTCAGGAAATTTTTCAGATTCAACCATGCCTGCGGGCAATTTTATTCCGCAAATCTCACCGGTTTTTTTATAATCATTCCAACCGGAACCTGTTATGTATCCTCGTACAACACTTTCAATAGGAACTACTTCAGCTTTTTTTACAAGCATGCTTCGTCCTTCCAAATCATCGGCATATTCCAAACACTCTTTGGGAAATTTATTAACATCAGTTGTAACTAAATGATTTTTGATAATGTCTTTAGAATAATTAAACCAGAACTCAGAAATTTTTGTAAGCACTTTCCCTTTGTAAGGAATTCCCTGTGCCATTATAACATCAAATGCAGATAGTCTATCAGTTGATATGATTAAGTAGTATTCATCTAAATCGTAAATATCTCTTACTTTACCTTGCTTTAAAAATTTTAACTTAGGAAAATTTGTCTGGAGGATTACTTTTTCTTTCATCTTAAACCTGATTTGTTATGATTCAAATATATGAATGGTTTTATCAGAATTCAATAAAAAGTTAGCATAGTGAAGGTAAAGTGAGGAATGGATTTTAGTGGTTTATAAGAATAGTTTATTTATCTCATCTTTAGTTTTTCTGGATTGGCGGAATAAAATTACCACCAGACTTATAAAAAATATTATAAAAGCGATTACTACAAATTCCATTTTGCACCTTTTAATTTTTGCTAATGAGGCAACCGATATACCAAATAATCCTGCTTTTTTATCAATTTTTAAGAGATCAGGAATTCCGAAATGAAAAAATGTATCAGGATGGAAGAAAATTGTGTGAATTGATACTAACTCGATGCAATCGAACAAATTATCTTATACTGCTTATATACGAACTGTATCATCTTACCGCAAATGGATCATCTTAAATCCAGTCCGCTTTCAAAATATGTAGCTACGGGACGATAAATAAAATTAATACCTGTAAGTCCAAAATGATAAATTCGCTTATGAATGCATCCCATTTTAATTCTGTTTAAAGTATTTTAACATTCCAAACAATTCCGACTATAAAGTGGTCATATCTTTATAAGGAAATAAAATGCTCATCCACTGATATTATTCCAATTATATATTTAAATGCAATAAAAGTGCTAAAGATTGCAAGATTATTCCTAACACCAATATAATCTCAAAGATTAAATTTGTCTTGCAGATAAATTATTATTTTGCTCAGAGACTGAATTATTAAATTGTAGAAAAATCAATCAATAAAAAGCAATTGAAATTAATTTATCAAATAATATCAACTTAATTTTCATTTAAAGGAGGCAACTTTATGAATAGTAGTTGAATATATACAAATATTTTAAGTTATTGTGTTGTTGACCTTTGTGTTCAATAAAAACTTAACCAATAACAGATAGAATTATTCCATATGAAGAATAATTTATCAATGTAATTAAATAATTAATTAAGAAAAGAGATCAAAATGAAAACCAAGACTTTGTTAGTCACTGTAATTGCGGCCATTGCCGTTAGTTTCCTGAGCTTCACATATGTCAATCAATCGAAAGAAAATCATTTATTAAAAACACCCTCAATTGAGGGAACATATGAATTAGTTTGGCGCAAACTTCCAGACGGAACAACCGTAAAGCCCCCTATGATAATGGGCATTACAACTTTTACTAAAGATGTAAGAAATTTTAATTTAATGGAGGTTGATAAAAACGGGAAACATTATTCCTATTCTGTTTTTTCAACGTATAAGCTAACTGATAAAGACTATACTGAAACAATTCATTTCGGCGTAATGAATGATGAAGTTGGCGGTAAGGGTGTCACATATATTACCGACCAGACAAAAACAGTTCCGATTAAGTATGATGGTAAAAAGTTAGAATATAAATTTCCGTTCGATCCTCCTAGTGTTACTTTTGAAGGAAATAAGATGACTGCAACTGCAGAAGGAATGTTTACAGATTACTGGGAAAAAGTGAAATAAACTTGCTATAAAGTTCAACCATTGACTAAATAATATCATTTCACGATTTATTGATTAATCCGGTGTGATATTAATAAAAATAATTTCAATAACTATTTTTTCAAGGATGTACAAACGACAGTTAAAAAAATGAGAAGTCTTTGTTGTTTTTAGTTTTTTGAAAAAAAATCAAATAATAAAAAGGTAGGCAAATGAAAAAGTATGCAATTAGCTTAATGGTAAGTTTAATTTTATCATCATTGGTATTTTACTCTTGTAATGATGCAGTAGCACCAACTGATAGTAACATTGATAATTCTCAAATCTTAGAAAAGAAAAATCCAGAAAAAATAACAGTAACTGTTTTTGCTACAGGGTTAAACGCTCCACGTGGATTAAAATTCGGACCAGATGGTTATCTATACGTTGCAGAAGCCGGTTTAGGTGGTGATATTTCCACAGTTGGTCTGTGTGATCAGGTAATTCCCCCTATAGGTCCATATCTTGGTGGAAGCAATGCAAGAATATTAAAAATCAATTCGTCAGGAACTATCTTCACTGTGGTTAATAATTTACCCTCCAGTCAAAATTCATTAGGAGATAGAATGGGAGTGGCAGACATTGAATTTATGGATCACTCACTTTACGCTTTGTTAGCTGGCGGAGGTTGCAGTCACGGGCATTCAGACTATCCGGCATCAATTATTAAAATTAATAACAATGGTTCCTGGTCAGTTGTTGCTGATTTAAGCCAGTGGCAGCAAAACCATCCTGTTGCTCAACCTGAAGCAGATGATTTTGAACCGGATGGAAGCTGGTATAGTCTTATAAAAGCTAAAGAAAATCTTTATGCAATTGAACCAAATCATGGTGAGATGGTTAAATTATCGCGTAAAGGTAAATTAAGCAGGGTAATTGATTTTAGTGCTGTGTATGGACATATCGTTCCGACGGCTATGGCTTATAATGGCAATTTTTTTGTTGGTAACTTAAATCCATTTCCAACTGTTGCCGGTAGTTCTAACATTTATAAAGTTACGCCGGGTGGTCAATCAAAGATATGGGCTACTGGATTTTCAACCGTTTTGGGTGTAGCATTTGATGAGCACAAAGACCTATACGTTTTAGAAACATCTTCTGTTGATGGATTCCCTACTCCTAACACAGGCAGAGTAATTAGAATAAATCATAATGGAAATAAAGAAGTAGTTGTTGACAGCTTATTTTTTCCAACCGGAATGACATTTGGTCCTGATGGCGCATTGTATATTTCAAATAAAGGATTTGGACCGCCTATTCCTGGCTTTGGTGAAATTCTTAAAGTGAGTTTTAAAGAGAATCACGATAGCGATAATGATAATGATTAGGATTATTAAGAAATAAAATCTTTTAAATTATGATTCATATATCCTGGCTGCTCTTATAATGAGCAGCCAGGTATTTAATACAACTAAAAGAAGTTAATAATATGTAGAAGTTGAGATCTTTTAGGATTCATGATTCCGAATGTGTTGTGTTCATATCTATAAAAATTATTTCAATTATTTTTTAACAATGTAAAAGGATAATAAATTGAAAAATTCAAATCTTGATATTAGTAGTCTAAGAGGTGGTTTTAGAGGAGATATAATTCAACCCGGTGATAAAAATTATGATGAATCACGCAAAGTGTATAATGCAATGATTGATAAACACCCAAGATTGATTGCAAAATGCAAAGATGTTGCGGATGTAATTTCTGCTGTAAATTTTGGAAGAGAAAATGATATGCTTATATCAGTACGCGGTGGCGGGCATAATGCAGGTGGATTAGGAATCTGTGATGACGGATTGGTTATTGATCTTTCTAATATGAATTCTGTTCATATTGATTCAAAATCCAAAACTGTACGAGTGGGAGGAGGAGCAGTGTGGGGTGATGTTGATCATGCTACACATCAATTCAAATTAGCAGTACCTACAGGAACAGTTTCAACTACAGGTGTTGGCGGACTTGCACTGGGTGGAGGTGTAGGATATTTAACCCGTAAGTTTGGGTTAACCGTTGATAGTATTCTTGAAGTTGATATGGTACTGGCTGATGGATCAGTTGTTACCGCAAATAGCAAAGAGAATACAGATTTGTACTGGGCAATACGTGGTGGTGGAGGAAATTTCGGAATAGTTACTTCCTTCTTATTTCAAGGACATCCTGTAAATATTAATTTTGCAGGACCAACTCTATGGCATATCGACAAAATAGATAAAGTATTAAAATGGTATCGGGATTTTATTTTAAATGCTGATGAAGAGCTTTATGGATTTTTCGTAATTTTGACCGTACCCAGTCCCCCTTTCCCTGAAGCGCTGGGCGGCAAAAAAATGTGCGGCATAGTCTGGTGTTATTTAGGCGATCATAAGAATGCTGATGAAGTATTTAAACCCGTTCGGGATATGAAACCGGACTTCGAACATATCGGACCTATGCCCCATCCAATGTTAAACAGTATGTTTGATGCTTTATTACCTTCAGGTTTGCAGTGGTATTGGAAAGCCGATTTTATAAATGAAATTCCAGACGAAGCAATTACAATGCACGCTAAATTTGGAAATCAGTTGCCCACCCCACTTTCACAAATTCATATTTATCCTATTAATGGTAAAGCACATAAAGTAGGTAAACAAGATACTCCCTGGGCTTATAGAGATGCTAATTGGGCACAAGTAATTGTAGGTATTGATCCCGATCCAGCTAATAATAATAAAATCACCAACTGGGCCAAAGAATATTACAACGCTTTGCATCCATATTCTGCAGGCGGAGCGTATGTTAATTTTATGATGGACGAGGGTGAGGATCGCGTAAAGGCATCTTACAAAAGCAATTATGATCGGTTGGTAAAAATTAAAAATAAATATGACCCCAACAACGTTTTCAGGGTTAATCAGAATATAAGACCCAGCATTTAACTATTATTTAGAAACCTCAGTAAAATCGTGATTGACTGAACATACTTTGCGCGGTGTAAATCATTTCAGATTCTTCAATGAGATATTGAAATAAGCCCAAATGCCGATAAGCAAAATTCAAAATGATAAATATGTATAAAAATAATTTTTCTGAGGCTTCTGCTGAATATTTTTTAACTCTTATTAGTGTGTATAAAATCCATCCGTAAACCAGCCGCACCAATGTTTGTAAGAAAATACAGCGGTTAATCCCATACTTGTGTTTTTAACAGGTAAAACTTTTTCTGTAAATGTATCCGAGTATTTGAAGAGTTTACCAAACATATCTTTATCATCAATTTCCTTAACAACTTTGGAAATCGTCATTAAGCCAAAAACAATTGGATAACGCCCGCACCAGAGAGGTGCAAATTTATTTGTCGTATCCGGTAAAATATCTTTTGCTGTCTGAAAAATTTTTTCGTCTGTTATTTTGTCCACCAAATCCTGCTTAATAATTCTCTGATCATTTTCTGTTGCAAGCTTATGTGCTTTTGCATCCATTCCATAAGGCGCATTACTAAAATCTTCACCATAATGATTTGCATCGTTTGAAATCAGAAAGAAAATATCCTCCCCTAATTTCAGGTTTTTTGATTTTGCATATTCAATTATTATTTCAGATAAACGATTTGATAAATCTTCCATCCGTTCCATTGGCATTTGTGTAACCATAATCGGAGTGATTTTTATATCACGGTTGTAATACTGCAAAAAAGGAATCAGCGCTTCAATTGAATGCTCTATGCTGTGAGCTTTATTACTTACAATAAAATCATTTTGCAGAAGTTTCGATTTTATAATTTCTCTTAATGGTGAAATTTCAACATCACCATACGGTCCCTGCCATTTAGTATAATTATCAAGAATCAAAACATTGGATTGCGGTCCAAGCTCTTTCCTAACGGTCCCGTGTGTTACACCAAAAATAACAACCTCTTTTGTTTTTATGTTTTGATACAGTGGATAGTAGACATTCCCTGCATAAAGGTAATCATCATGGACTGAAATTGCTGCTACAAGTTTTTGTGGTATTGGTTTTACATCTGGATTAGTTTCGGACAAATAATTAATAAAATGATTCATCTCGTCTGCGTTCCAGCAAAAGCCAATGCTGTCTCTAATCGGACGAATGTTTTGTAAGTTGTTAATTTGGGGAAATGTGGCTGATTCAGTTAATAGAGTGATAGCAATCATAAATGTTGGTAGATAAAGTTTTAAGTTCATAATTATCCCGATTGAAAATTACTATGGAAATATAATTAAATAGCTAAAGAAATTTATACTCTGTCTAAAGTTTCAAATCAATTCATATTAATTATCCTTAAAAGGACTATAGGAAAAAAATCAAGTACCAAAACTTATTAGTTAAGTATCGTCGTTAAATGAAATTAGGATAAAAATTACTGCACTAAATGACGCAAATTGTTAATCTGATTTTAATCAATTCTTAATAAATGAAGATTAGATTGTACTCATAAAGATTTAATTTCCAATATAATTAGAAAAAAGGAGCAACCTAGGAAAATATTTTTATTCCCATCGGGCTTTCTCATTCGTTTTAAAATTCAGGTAACATAAAATAATTTTAAAAACCTGATCCATTATCAATCCAAAAAATTTAAAGGGAAAAAATTATGAAACACTATTTGTTGTTTGTCGTCATCCTATCAATTCAGTTATTAATAACTGTTAATGCTCAGGATCAATCTACACGTTTTGAGAAACAGCACCATTCAAAATATATTGAATCACACTTAAAGCAAACCGAAGCAATGCTTGTGAAATCTTTTGAGAGTAAAAATGTTGGGATCGTTTCCTCCAGTGTTCAAACTTTACGGGAGCTGGAACAAATTTTTCCAAAGCATGAATTCAGTTCTTTGCTCGATCCTTTAATTGCACTCATTAAAAATGAGAAAGGTGACACACAGGTAAGAATATTATCTGCAATAGCGCTTGATGGTTTACATTCTGATAAAGGTGATAGAGCAATTTATGATGTTGCTAAAAAGACAAATAATCAATCTGTCAAAGATATTTGCTCAGCACTTTCAATCGAAAGTTTAAAAAGTGATGTTGTAAGTAAATAGTTTTATCAATCAAATAATTAGTATAAAATTTGGAGGTTTTAGAAATTGACCTCCAAAATTTTAATAAGTTTCTGCAGTAAGAAATATTTTTTACACCTTTTTTGCATCAGCTTTACCAATTGATGGAACTACCAACAAAAAACTACTCTGTGGTTAGCAGTTGAAGTATAGGAAAGGGATTATTTTTAATTCATCATCCGGATTATTCTAAAGAACTTTGCACAAGGATTTTCTTAAAGCAATAGAAATAAAAAAACCCGCTTCGGTTAGCGGGTCAAAGGATGTGGGCAGAGATCCCGCCTTGCGGGATAAACTCCATTTAACCTTTTTGCATTTTAGTGCATCGGTTAAATTCCTGTGTAATGTATTATCAAAATTTAAAATAAAAAAGGAATGTTCGGTTACATTCCTTAATGTGGGCAGGGACGGAATTGAACCGCCGACACAAGGATTTTCAGTCCTTTGCTCTACCGACTGAGCTACCTGCCCTTCAAAATTTGGTGCGTAAAAATATGGATTTTCTCTAAAATCACAAAGACTAACTAAAAATAAATTTTGCTACTCAACTGTTACACTCTTTGCCAAATTCCTGGGTTGATCCACATTCAATCCTTTTTTAACCGCAATATGGTAAGCAAGCAATTGCAATGGAATTACGGTCAGTATCGGCATTAGCATTCTGATTGTCTGCGGAACTTTTATTGTATGGTCAACTAATTTATCTATCTCATTATCATCTTCATTTGCTATTGCAATTGTTCTGCCGCCTCTTGCTTTAACTTCCTGAATGTTGCTTATTATTTTTTCGTAAGTCGAATCTTTTGGGGCTATAAATACTACAGGCATATTTTCATCAATCAATGCTATCGGTCCGTGTTTCATTTCGGCGGCCGGATATCCTTCAGCATGAATGTATGATATTTCTTTAAGTTTTAGTGCTCCTTCTAAAGCAACAGGAAAATTATAACCACGTCCGAGGTAAAGAAAATTGGTGGAATCTTTGAACTCTTCAGCTATCTTTTCAATCTCATCATTTAGTTTTAAGATACGTTCAATTTTTTCCGGAATAGATTTTAATTCATCTGCAATAGACTTCCCATCAACTCTACTTAGATTTTTTCTTCTTGCGATCAGCAAAGTAATAAGTGCAAGTACAGTTAGTTGTGATGTAAATGCTTTTGTGGAGGCAACACCAATTTCCGGTCCTGCGTGTGTATAAACTCCGGCATTAGTTTCTCTTGCTATGGAACTGCCGACAGCATTACAAATTCCTAAAACCAAAGCTCCCCTCATTTTTGCTTCGCGCATAGCTGCAAGCGTATCAGCAGTTTCCCCGCTTTGAGAAATAAAAAATATTGCATCATCTTTTTCAATTATAGGATTTCGATATCTGAACTCTGAGGCATATTCAACTTCAGTAGGAATTCTGCAGAATTGCTCAAACATATATTCACCCACAAGGCCAGCGTGCCACGATGTTCCGCAGGCAGTGATGATAATTCTTTTTGCATCCACCAACTTATCAACAACATCAACTAATCCACCTAAAATTGAGGTACCATCTTCATCAATAATTCTTCCACGTAAAGAATTTCTAACAGTCTCGGGTTGTTCCATAATTTCTTTAAGCATAAAATGCGGATATCCGCCACGATCAATCTCATCAAGTGTCATAGTAATTTCGTGCACTTCTTTTTCTATCTCTTTATCATAGATAGTTTTTGCCTGGAATGAATCTTTTTTAAGTATACCAATTTCACCATCCTCCAAATAAACTACCTGTTTTGTGTATGAGAGAATTGCAGAAACATCTGATGCCAGAAAGTTTTCACCATCACCAATCCCAACAACTAACGGAGATCCTTTTCTTGCTGCAATAATTTTATCCGGCTCTTTACTGTAAACTATTGCTAAACCGTAAGTGCCTTCAACCTCGTGCAATGCCAGTTGAACAGATTTTGTAAGATCAAAACCTTCCTTCAAAAAATTATCAATCAGATGAACAATAACTTCAGAGTCGGTATCGCTTTTAAATTTATATCCAAAACTTATTAATCCTTTTTTAAGTACCTGATAATTTTCAATAATTCCATTATGAATTAAAAAAAGTGTCCCATCGTTATTAGAATGAGGATGCGCGTTCATTTCGTTTGGTATTCCGTGGGTCGCCCATCTTGTGTGTCCAATACCAATATTTGAATAAAGATTAAGTTCTTCAATCTTTTCTTCAAGCACAGAAACTTTTCCTTTTTGTTTTATAATAAAAGCATTTTCCTTGGTTAATATTCCAATGCCGGCAGAATCATAACCTCTATATTCCAATCGTTTTAAACCATTTATTAAAATTGGTACGCAATTTTTATTGCCGATATATCCAACTATTCCACACATTACACTACTCCGATGTTTTATTTTATAGAGAGTAAATTAGATTAACAGTTTTATAACCAATTTCTCTGCCAATATGTTTGTTATAAAACAGCTAATAATAAGGTAATTATTTAACCTTGGCTAATTTTTGAGTGATAGTTCTAACTTCGTTGTTCTGTTTTGAGATAATTTTATAGAAATATAAACCATTTGCAATTATATCTCCATCCTGATCGCGTCCATCCCAGAGAATTTTATTAAAGCCAATTCTTAAATCAGATTGAGGGATATTAAATTCTTTAATCAATCTTCCGGCTATGGTAAATATTTTTATTTTAAATTCTTCAGGTGGCGCAACTCCTCTTATTTCAAAAGTAAAATATGTGTTGTCCGCAAATGGATTAGGATAATTATAAACATCTCTTAAATCAGGATTACTGTAAACATTAAAATTTATGTTGTAAGATTTTGAATCAAAATAATTGTTTGAGGAATCTTTTGCAGTAACTATTAATGTGTGGTTGCCATCTGCAAAAATCGGTTTCCAGGTTACAATTGCTTTCGAGTTTGGGAAAGGAGTATATTCAAATGTTGCGCTCTCCGATGGTATTTTAATAACCTCCTGAACATTGTTAAATAAATGTGTTATGCTTATAAATGAAGGACTAAGTGGTAATGGACTATTATCTTCAAGAATTATTTGAATGTTTGGTTGAGATGAAATTATATCATCATTAATAATTTCTTTACCATCAAATGTAATGTTAAATACCGGGCGGATTGAATCACGTTTTACATAAAATGAATTCTGATATGTATTATTAAAATTAAACATATCCGATTTAGGATAAGTTGCAACTAATTTTACAGCATTATTGAATAGCAGACGTGTAGTCTTAAGAGTGTCAGTAAATGTTAATTGAGAGTTTGCGCCAAGATTTAATATTCTGGATTTAAGTAATGTTTCATTTGATGAAAAATCAATTGGTCTTAAATAATAATCAAGTTTAACACTATCAGCCGGTATCTGCGTAACATTTTGAATTCCAGAGTTAACTATAACATCATAGCCCTGCAAAACTGAATCCGGTACAAACTTAATATTATCTTTAGTAATCATAATCTCCGGTGGCGGAACATAATCAACATGAACACTCTTCAACTGCATCGGTTCCGATAATCCGAAACTTGAATCAACTAAACTGAAGGAAAGTCTTAAAAATTTATAAATATCCGGATTAACTGATGGAATGAATTGTGCCGGCAAAGATGTAACCAAAGTATCCCATTGGCGAGTAATTTTATTTAATCCTTGCAGAGTTGCTGAATATTTACCTGCAGAGCCGTTAGTATCCATAACATAATCAATAGAATTCCATTTAGAAGCTGGACCAATGGAGGTTGTGGTTATTGTTCCAAAAGCATTTCTGTACTTACCGGCAAATTTTGAAATCTTAGGAGATCGCCCGGAACTAAAAACTGAAGCATAAACAAAATCATTAACGTTATCATATGTCCAGGCATAATAACCCTGAAAGGGTATAAAACTTATCCATTCCTCTTCATAAAATCCCGTTTCTAAGTTAATGCGTCTCAAATATCCTTCCTGATAATTTTCATAAGGATAAAAGTATCCATCCGCGATAAAAAATCCGCAAAAGTTAGGATAGCTTCTGTCGGTTGGTACTAAATCTTTAACCAACTGCCAGTTGTTTTCAGGATCGAAAATTCTAATTGTGTATTTGTTCGTTCCATCAGAAGTTAAATATGCAACATTATAAACATATCTTCCATCTGTTGCTAAATAAAACGCACCATCGTGTACTTGAGTATCAACAGAATTTAATAATCCAGAAGATATAGAAACACTTATAGTATCTCCGGTTGTTGGATTTATTTTCAGTAAGCTATGGGCTTTGCCTGTTGCGACATAAAGAAATCCCTTATAATAAAACATCGTATGCCATATCGGAACAATAATATTAGGAACAGAGCCATACAAAGCTCCTTTTACCGTACCGTTATATCCTGTGCCTAATTTATATATTTTACTTGGACCGGAGTAAAAAGCCATTTGTCCAATGTAAATATATGTGCCGTCATTTGTAATGGCTGATAAATTAGAAATATCTGGAGGAAGTGAAAATCTTATATCTTCTAAAAATTTATTGTTGGATGGTCTTGGTGGTAATAAATTAGTATTTAGAAATAAGCTGTTATTGGAATTAGAATACAAAACATTTTCAGTATTAAATAAATTTAATTGATTATTTGATACTACATAACCTTTTAGGGAATTAGCTTGGTCAACTCTTATTGCAAACTTATCACTCCAGTTACTGGAATCTGTATTTGAAAGTATTCGTGTGCGCCAAAAGTAAACCCCTGAATTTAATTGTGGTGAATCCCAATTCAGTAATCCATTTTGAGGAGCTATATCTGAGGATTTAATAACTGGATTTTTAAACGTAATGCTTGTATCTATCTCTATAAGATATTTTAGTTCTCTGTTTATATAGTATCCATTATCAGCAAACAAAAATTTTATTGTGGGATTTGATATTACATCACCGTTTAATGGCATTATAATATTTGGTGAACTAATATCATAAACAGTAACAGAAACCGATGCTTGATTATCTGAATGATCCATTTCCGGAATTATATTAATCTCATTTAGCTTTAGTGTAATATTATACTGCTCCCCTTTTTTAGGGATCCATTTAAACGAAGCATTACTAATTTCTCCAAAACTCGGAAGCTTTTTTACAGGTAAAAAGAAAGAAGTATCATTCGAACTAATTTGAAGCTGTACCGATAAGGTATCTCCGGGGAAAACCACGCCATAATTATTAATTGTTACGTTGATAGTAACTGTATCATTTATAACAGGTGTTAAAGGACTAATTTTAATATCATCCGAAGTAATATTAAAATCCGGCTTTGATGGAATGGCAAGTTCCAATAAAGGATCTCCAAGCAAAGTTAGTAATGATAGCTGATCTGAATAATATCCTCCCTCAGGCAAAATATTTTTTGCACTTTGTATCGCTTTGCCAATTATTCTTTTTTTACTATTAAAAATTTGTCCGAACATTATTTCATTAAAATATTTTCCTATTGTCCAGAATGTTAAACCTGAACTTCCAAAAAATGCAATACTGCCCTTTCCAGGAACTTTATTAAACTGCTCTCCAAAAACATCCTGATTATCAAAATGCGCGGTATAGCATGTAACGCTGCTTATAAACGGTAGGCGCCCCTGATTATTCAACTGATAAATATCATCATTATTAAAGACAAGATCCCATTGATAACCACCGCCGTGTCCATAATAATTGGCTATAACTGCACCTTCATTAAATCCTGCTCTAATTTCGGGACCTTCACCTTTGTACTGAAACTGATCGGGATAAAGTGGATTTGGATAACGGAATATTTTATTGGATGATATGCCATTGGGAATAAGATAATTTCTATCTAACACAAAATTTGATTCATTAAATCCAAGTAAGTTTTCATCTGCTTCATCAGCACCGGATGAAATTAACATTACATTTTGCTTCCACTTCTTTCCGTTGTCGTTTGGATAATTAATGATTTTATCCACAAGAATATTCGCTTCATCTAAAGTTTCACAAGATAGTCTTCCAATTGCTAAATCAGGTTTAAAATCATCTCCGGCAACAGCAACAAAAGAATTATCGCTTGCGGCTTGTCCGTAAACCCGAGCGTGATATGGTATTGAAGGAATAAAATCAGGTCTGCTTCCTGGTATCAATGATCTGTAATCATAACTCATATCACCTAAAAGTACAACGTAAGCAGGTGCGGGGGTTTGCCAATTATTAAAAGCATAGCTAACAAAATCTTTTATTGCATATGGATTAAGCAATCCATAAGAAAATTCGTTATAGATATCATTGATATTTACAATCTCAACTCGTGGATTTGATACTAGTGTATCCGGGAAATTTGTTAACCTATAATTTTTTAATCTTTCAGCGGCACTTAAAAAATTTGGATGCGAGATAATGATTAAGTCTGCTCCATTAGTCGTGCTTCGTAAATTTGAATTTTCAGTTTTGCGAATTGAATCCGGTAAAACCGAATAGTCTTCAGCAACGCAATAATATTTTTGTTTTTCGCTAACATTATCAACAAACAAAACCATTTTATAAATATCATTGGTTATCTGCGGATTAGTTATAACACTTGATTTACCCGGAATTAATATCCTCATATTATCTCTTAACCAATTAAATACACCAAATCGGGTAATTCCATTTGCATCTGAAGGAGCTTCAAAAAAGAAATTATTTGCATCTGCTCTGTGATCTCTTAAATATTCAATTTCAAACCAGTTTACTCTTACCTCATCATACTTTGAAGAACTTGGACTGCAAGGATTAACAGGAATATCACCATAAGCATTTACTTGCATATTATTGGTTGGAAATATTCCTACCTGTGAAAAGTTTACTGTAGTTTCAAAAGTTGCAGTGTTAGGTCCATCAAAAGTAAATTCGCCAATCGGTTGCGATGTTAGTGCAAATTTTATCCGATGATCTGGAGTTAAGCAAGTCTCGGTAGTCATTCCTTGCAGATTAACTCTTATCTTTAAACTAGTTGCAGAACTTGAAAGATTTTTCGGAGAAGGAAATTCAGCGGCAAATGCATTCAATAATTCTCCGTTCAAACCGGATGTTTTACCCCAAAACCAGTAATCTCTTTTGTCATCAGGCGCGTGACCTAATCTTTCAAATATTTTATCTTCTTCATAATGTATTGTAAACGGAGTGGCGCTGTAAGAATTAGTCCATGTGGTTGGAAATCCATTTACTGAATTATATCGTTTCCCTGTGGAATCTGCTTCATAGCTAAACCAATAGATATTTTTTGTGTTGTAAATATTCAAATAGCTATTTGGAGAAGGACTGGGAGGCAGACCTACAAACTCACAGTAATCATCATTATCAAATAGGTTATTATTATTCGTATCGTGAATGTAAAGAGGTATCTCAATTCCATTATTGAATATTTGAATTTTACTTAAGTAAAGATTCTGCATTGGCACACCGGCTAAACTTAAAAAATTATAAGTCAGACGGTAAACGCCTTCCTTTGCAAGATAAATTTTATAATAGTTTTTATTTGGATTATACCAGTACTCTCCTTGAATTTTACTCAAAGACTTCTGAATACTTCCCGTAAAATTTATTGCCTGATTACTATTTATCAGATTAGTCCGGATAAATTCTTTTGTTAACTTATCATCGGAAGAAATAATATTAGCTTTAAGTAAAAGATCTTTTTGATAATCAATCTTAACTTTTAAACTTTTATTAAAAATTAAAGTTCTTTCAACTGGATTGAATTGAAAAGGTGATATCTGAATTGAAGCAGTTTTTATAAACCTATAAATACTTTGAGAATTTATTAATGCTGATTCAACAGGATAAAATATATTGACGCCGTAAACTTCTTCATCATAGTTTAATTTATTAACTGGTTGATTTGCTGAATCAGGAGTTGAAATTATAAATTTATCTTTT
>DAIRCT010000012.1:0-19487 GCA_036796535.1 Ignavibacteriaceae bacterium | reverse complement strand
GGAAAAATACTTTAAGAATATTCAGGTATATTTTTTTCATAGGTATTTCAGATAATATCTGTTCGATAATTGGTTGTGAAGTTATGTTTTGATTGAAAGCCAAGCAAGGGAAAAATAAACAACAGATTATTTTTCTAATCTGTTTTTATCAATAAAAACTACTTTAAATATTTCCTTCGTTGCTTATAACCACAAAAAAAGTTTTAAACAAAATTTTTAGATCAAATAAAAAATTTTCATTATGATAATAATTTATTTCCATTTCAGTCCGCTGTTCGGGAGTTAGCATTTGTCTGCCATTGATTTGAGAAATTCCGGTAATTCCCGGTTTAAACTCAAAAACTTTTTTTTGATAATCTGAATATTTGGAAGTGATACTTGTTATCTCAGGTCTGGGTCCAATAATACTCATCTCACCTTTCAAAACATTAATCACTTGTGGAATTTCATCAATACTGGTTCTTCTAAGAATCTTTCCAACACGTGTAACTCTGGGATCATTTACTTGAGTCAGTTCAGGACCAACTGCTAAAGCATTATCAACCATTCCTCTAAACTTAATCATCTTAAAGGTTTTGCCATTTAATCCTGTACGTTCGTGCAAGAAAAAAACAGGACCTTTAGAATCAATTTTAATTGCAATGGCGGCTAAAATTAATATTGGAAATGTAAAGATGAGTAAAATAATACTGATGAGAATATCCGTGAGCCGTTTAATGAAACTTCCCTGTCTTCCCATAAAAGGAAAAGCTATCTTTTGAATTTTGTAAGAATATCTTTTAGAACACTAACTACTTTATAAACACTTTCATCACTCATACCGGGATAAATTGGAAGTGATATCAACCGTGGAAAAACTGCAGAGGCAACCGGGTAGTTTTTATCTTCTAATTTAAAGGTTTCGGCGTAGTAAAGATGTTGATGAACTGGCATAAAATGAACGCCAACTCCAATATTACGCGCTTTAAGCTCGTCAATTATTTGAGCACGATTTTTTGATAACATCTCTAAATTCAAACGTATTGGAAATAGATGCCAGGATGATTCACGATCAGTTTTAACTGTATGCAATGTAATTGTATCTACATCCTTAAGTTCTTGAATATATTTTGCAGCAATTCTTTTTCTTGCATCCCACATTGCATCAACTTTTTTTAGCTGTGGAATACCCAATGACGCCTGTAAATCCGTAAAGTTATATTTGTAACCCGGTGCAACAACTTCATAATACCAGGAGCCGGATTCGCTGTAACGCTTCCAGGCATTTCTGTTTATCCCGTGCATTCGCATAATAGCACATCGTTCAGCTATTTCTTCATCGTTGGTGCAAATCATTCCGCCTTCACCGGTAGAGAGAGTTTTGGTAGCATAAAAACTAAAACAGGTAACATCAGAAATAGTTCCTATCTTATTTCCCTTGTATGTAGCAGGCAAAGCATGCGCTGCATCTTCTAAAACTTTTAAGTTATGGGCACGGGCAATTTCGTTAATCTCATCCATATCACAGGGCTGCCCACCATAATGAACAGGAATAATTGCTTTAGTTTTAGGTGTGATGGCTTTTTCAATTTCCTTTAATGAAATGTTAAGTGTGTCTTCTTCTACATCAACGATAACCGGTTTTGCACCAAAGTAACAAACAATTTCAGCCGTGGCAGGAAAAGTCATTGTGGGAACAATAACTTCATCGCCTCTTTGAATACCAAATGCTTCGAGTGTAAGATGCCCCGCCGCAGTCCAGGAACTTACAGCAACAGACCTCTTAGCACCGATAAACTTGTTGAAACCTTCTTCAAACTTGATAGTTTTAGGTCCCATACTAAGCCAGCCGGAGCGCAAAGTATCCACCATCTCATCGATTTCGTCTTCAGCGATAAATGGTTTGTGAAATAGAAGAAAATCCTTATTCATAATTTCGATTTTATTTGAAAAAATAACTATAAAAGCAGCACTTTTGCAAATAACTAATTGCTTACTTTTGTATCCAAATCAATAAATGAGTTCTTAATAAATAGGTGGAATTAAAAAAATAGTAGAGAAATGGATGAACCTTTGTTACAATTCTTGCAACTGGTGGAGCCAGAGTTAGTTTTTTATAATAAAGTTTTTTTACTTTAAACAATTTTTTAACCTCGGCGATTGATACACCTTTTACATCTTTATTGGACGGGTTGTTATAAATAAAATCATACCACAGAATTCCACCACCAGGTTTTACCCATTGCCACATTTTTTCAGCAAGTTTAATTTTATAATTTGAATCCAGAATAGAACTGAATACCATTGATTGAAAAACAATATCAAATTCATTTTCCTTAAAACTAAGATCCATCGCACTACCTTCATAAAAATGGACTTTTGAAGGTAATAACTCTCTAGCTGATTGCAACCTTTCACTAATTAAATCATTTGCAAAAATATTTTGTGGCTTAAATCCTAATCGAACGAATTTCAAAAGATTATATCCGCCCCCACAGCCAATCTCCAACAATTTTTTATTCTCGAGTGGTTCTATATTATTTTCTTTTATCCATTTTATCAGAGCTCTTTCTTTTTCTTGTTCGATAAGAATGCTTGCTGGATTTAGAATTGAATATCTATCCGAAGAAATATTTTTTCGCTTCTCATAGCGTATTTTTATTTCGTTTTCTTCCTGGTTCATTAATTTTTATTTGATTTTTTTAAGGATAGATGTTTAATAATCCCAACAGCAAAACCTAAGCCGTATGAAAAATGTAAAGTGAAAATAACTATTGGTAACCAAAGTGCATAAAGTTGTTTTTTAGAAATGAGAACTTTTAATGTGTACAAAACTAAAGTGAACAGATATATTGCTGGAAGTGATAAAGAAACAAATATTTTATTAAAATAAATTCCAACAAGAAAAAAAATCAGAACAAAACTGAAAAATAGAAATGGTATTTGTTGTCTTAATGCGATAGGTAATTTATGTTTTTTTAGTAATGCAACACGCCATAATCCATATTGAAAGTACTGACTGAACAATTTTCTAAAGCTATCACGCACATAATAAAAACTTTTTGCTTTTGGCGATATGTAAACTTTCCCTCCGTTTAATCTTAATCTAAAACAAAAATCGTCATCCTGATTTCTTACAAGCTCCTCATCAAAATATCCAATCTGATCAAAAACTTCTTTTTTAAAAACCGGAAAACAGGCCATTTCTGCGTATCCTTCATAATCAGGGAATCTGTGTTTTGCATTTCCAACACCTATTGGACTTGACATAGCAATAGCAATTGCTTTTCCCAACCCTGAACTACTTTCACTAAGAATCGGACCACCAGCACAGGAAACATCATTATGTCTTTCAAAGATTTGTAAACAGTTTGCTACATAGTCATCCGCTATTTTTGCATGTGCCCCAAGAATAAAAATATAGTCACCACTTGCTTTTTTTACTCCAAGGTTTAGTGCAACGGGTGTAATCTTTTTTTCATTATCAATTACAATTATTCTGGGATCTCGTTTTTCCAAATCAGAAAGAATTTCTCTGGTTCCATCTTCACTTGAACCATCAACAATAATTATTTCGGATTCTGGGCCTAAATCTTTTTGATTAAGAACGGAAGAAATTGTTTCTTCAATATATTTATTTTCATTTCTGCAAGGGATAATAAAGGAAATTTTTTTCATAAAATTTTTATTTTTACCGGTAGCAATCTGTATCAATTATTAGTTAAAATCTGGTTATAAATTGAAACCATATTTTTAACGGAATCATCCCAATTAAATTCTTTAATGACTTTATTTCTACCATTTTTACCGAACTCATTTCTTAATTCAGGATTAGCAATAAATTTTCCCAATGCTAAAGCAATTGCATCAGGGTTTTCCTTCTCGACAATAAATCCAGTTTTACCGTCCTCAACAACCTCTGGTAATCCACCCACATTGCTAACTATCACAGGTTTGCCACATGCACTTGCTTCTAAAACAGAAACGCCAAAACTTTCTTCCATTGAGGGAAATACAGCGATATCAAGCATGTTATGATATTTTGGAATTAAGTCGGGATTAATATATCCAGTAAATTCGACTTCGCTTTGGATATTTAATTTTTTGACCAGATTCTTTAAAAATAATTCTTGTGTGCCTTTACCCACGATTAATAATTTTAATGGCAGATCGGGTGTTTGATTTTCTAATATTTTAAATCCACGTATCAGATATTCAATCCCATAATTTTCTTCCAAAGTTTTAATCGTGCCTATTACAATCTTTATATTATCCTTATTGATTTCTGCAGTAGATGGTTTAAACTTATTAGTATCAACACCAAAAGGCGTTATTAAGATTCTTTTCTTTGTGTATTTATTTATTTCTTTTCTCAAAGCATAACTTGTGCACAAAATTTGGTCTGCTTTATAAAAATTATATTTTAAAATATATTTATGTATCAATGAATAATTTGGAAATTTAAAAACATCCGATCCCCAGGCAGAGATAATATATGGATGAAAATTTACCAGTGAACCCAAAAGTCCATAACTGGAAGCATAATGTGAATGTAAAATGTCTGGTTTAAATTCAGAAATAGTTTTTTTTAATTCCCTTATACCTTTTAAGTATATAATTTTAGTTAAATTTTTTTCTCCCTTATCTTGAATTTTTCTATCTAATCCCAGATCATAAATTTTTAAGTTCTTCATACCTTGATAAAGATTAACATCAGCTTTATGAATTGAAAATATTCCAATTTCTATATTTTGTTCTGTAAGCGATTTAACCCATTTTATCGTATGCGGCGAATCTGAATCAGATAGAATTAAAATTCTCATAATAACTTTTGTTTCTCAATAATAATTTTTTGATATAAAAAAATTAACAGCGAGAATATCCACCAAAACGGAAGATCATAAGTAATTGTTCCATAACTAAAAATTCCTGCCCATTCAAATAAACCTCTTATGAATAATGCAATCCCTGCACCCTGAATTCCTAATACTAAAGGATAAATTGAATTATCATTTTGTTTCGTTTCTATCATCAAACGATTACCGATCTTTAAAAAAGAAAATGGAATCAGAATTGAAGTAATAAGACCCAATATGCCCAAGTCAGTATATAAAAAAAGATAAAAATTGTGCGCCTGGCCAAATTCAATTTGATTTACAACCTTCCTTAGAAATAATTCCTGCGGACTTCCAATCAAATATGGTATATTATTATAGAACTCAAATTTGGTGGCGGCAGGTCCAATTCCTGTTAATGGATTTTTAGATAGTATATTAGCAACTGTTTCAAGAATAAAATCACGTCCAGTAGTAACTCGTTCCAATCTAAAATACAAATCGATTGTTTCGGCAAAAGGATTAATCCATAACAGTGGAAGCAGGATAAGAATTGAAACAGCTAAATATAAAAGAGATTTTTTATTTTCTTTGAATAAGATATAAACAACACTAAATAGAATGGATAATATTGCTGCTCTTGAGTTTGTTAATATTAATCCTGATAGTAAAAGAAAAACAAAAAGATAAATATATCTCTTTGGAAAGCGGTTATGGTTTGGTGAGACCAGAAATGCTATACCTATTGAAATTCCTATTGAAAAAAAACCACCAATTGCATTTCGATGAATGAAGGAATTTCCTTCTTCTAAAATAAGACTTTGATTTAAATAGATTATATTAAAATCAGCTTTAACCACTTCATAAAAAATAATTACGAAATAAAACAAAGCTCCGATAAACAAAGCATACAAAAAATATTTTATATCAGAATAATCTGTAAGCAGTGAATAATATAAATAGACGATAAAAAAGAATATTAAACTCCGTATTAACTGAGCTATACCTAATGACAAATAATCTGTAAACAATAAAGAGAAAACAATAGTGAAAATTATAAATGATATTAAGTATAGAATCTGAACCGGCACTTTTGGATATTTCGAAAAGTCCAGACCAAAATTGTAAATAAAAAACAGTAATAAAGAAGCAATAGCTGCAACCTGAACAATTAGTCGCTGCCCTTCTCCCAATCCACTGGTTAAAGTTATCAGAGCAACAAATGATAAAATTATTAAGTATGGTTTTGGTTTATTGTAAGCAAAGAAAATGATTATCAATATTGGTATCAGTAAAAATAATTGCTCTAATAAAAGCAAAGTAATCAGAACCGGAAAAGAGATCAGTAAAAGATAATTTTTATTTGAGAGATCAAATGACATTTTACTAAACTTTATTTTTTTTAATTACAACTTCAATCGAATATTCACCATCGCTGTGCAATAGTGGATCGGTAATTGTATGACCCTCATTGCATTCTTTAGCATAAATCAGAGTGAAATTATTTAAAGTACGATTTATCAACGGTACGATACCAACTGTATCTGGTTGAGCATCTTTATCAATCAAAAAGAATCTTTGGTGTGTTGGATTAAATCTTGACGGAAGTTCTCTTTTCTTTTCGTATAAATCTCTATGCGGAATATACAGTATCAGATAACCATTCGGTTTTAATACTCTGTACCAATTCTTCAAAGTAGTTTCAACATCAAATACGTGCTCTAATGTATGCGAAGAATAAACATAATCAAATGACTCATCTTTTAATCCTTTTAAATACTGTGCATCCCCATGTTCAAAATCCCATCCTTGTGCATCCGGTAAAATCAAATCGCCACCAAATCCAATATCAAGACCTTTACCAACACAATACTTAGTAAAAAATCCTTCACGCATTCTTCTATCGTGTGCTTTACTGGTTTCCCCCTTTACTAATGGTCTTTTACCTCTTAAATAATGATAAGCCAAATAATTTGTTTTAAGTTTAGATAAAAGTAACCAAATTGGTTTGGGTGTAATCTCTTTTATTTTTTCTCTCAATTTTTTACGGTGCTTTCTACAAGATATTTTTTGTTAGATATATTTAGGACAGAAATAAACTCCAGTATTTTTCCAGTTACAAAATCTGCATTTAACAAGAACATACACTCATTCGATGGACAATTCCTTCCTGCATCCAATTCGCAATACTGATTTTCAACAGGCGAACATATTAAAGTTTTATTAATTTGCTGATGAAAATTACCAAATGGTTTTGAATAATCCGGATTTGTTGGGCCATAAATTGTAAACGTAGGTTTACCAAAATAATTTGCTAAATAAAGTGGGCCGGAATCGTTTCCGATAAACAGTGAACATTTTTTAATCTCAAAGATCAGTTCTTCAAGTGAATTAGTCTGAATCAGTTTAATATTACTCTTTTTTAAATAATCGATTATCTCATTATTTATTTCACCTTTCTGGCAAATTAAGGATGTATTATAATTTTTTGATAATCTTTCGGTTAAGGAAATATATCTTTTTAATCCCCATTCTTTAGCAGCCCAGCCGGCAAATGGATGAACGAGAATCGTCCCATCTTTCTGATAATCGATTGGATATACAAAAGAATTTCTATCAATTTTTTTATTTAGAAATAATTCAGCGGCATCACAATATCTTTCGATCAAATGAGGTCTTTTTCTTATTTCGGTAAAATCGGAATAGATACTTTTAAAATATTTTTCATTCATCCCGATAATTTTATTTGCTTTTGATTTAAAGATCAACGAAGCAGAAGTTATTGATCCGGTCAGGTCAATCAATATTTCGGGATTAATACCGTCTATAGTTTTTCTGGCTTTTCTTGTTGCGATTCTATTTTGAAATAGGAATTCTTTTTTATCCAGAGTAATAATATTTTGTTCCCGGACTAAATCTTTAAAAATAATTTTTGTTTCTGTGTAAACGATTAAAAATATTTTTTCAGGACCATAAGAATCTATAATTGCTTTTACCGCAGGAATTGTAAAAACTGAATCACCAATTTTATGCAAAGAGATAATTGCTATTCTTCCGTTATCTACATGACTTTTTGAATAGATTACCCGAAAAATTTTACCAAATGAATTTAGAATGAACTGAATTGATTTGTCTAATAAAATTGACTTAGAAAGTATTGGTTTAAATTCCAATTTAAGATCTTTTCAATGATGTTTTTATATTAATAATTTTCTTAAAGGTCTCTATATAAACATTCAGATAATATTGATCGGTTAATTTTGCAATGCTTAGAAAAATTAGAATGAATAAAATAATTTGAAATATTTCAAGCAGATTACTTTTATGAAATAAATTATTTAACAATATAATGCTTATCAGATAACTAAAAATTCCATTTGTTAAATTGATAACCAATTGTTTAGTGAAACCTCCTTTGCTTACTATAAGTTTATTCCTCAAACTAATAAAATACGTCCCGAGAAATAAGAATAAAAAGCTAACTGAAGAACTAAGTGCAAGTCCATTTTGTTTCATGGGATCAACAAGTATAAAATTAAGTCCAATTTTAATAACACTGGTAAATACAGCAACCACAAACAATTCTTTAATCAAACCTGAGCTGTAAGCAAGTTTGTTAATACCTGCGTATGAGGAATAAAAAATCAAACTGACTGCATAGAATCGCATAGCACTAAAAGTTATATTAGAATCGCCGGGACTGAACTGCCCTCGTTCGAATAATATCTTAATAATAAAATCTCCTTGCAATAGAAGTATCAAAGTTATAGGAACAATTAAAAATAAATTTACGCCGAAGTAGTGTTTTATATTTTCCGATTTCTCCTCTATGGAATTATCGATCGCCATTTCTGATAACTTTGGTAAAATTGCTGTTGAAAGAGATAAAGAAAATATGGAAATGGGTATTAAAAAAATTATAAATGCATAGTTCAACGCTGCAATTCCACCGCTATCAACACGATAATAAAGAAATCTATCAGCAAGTGAATAAATCTGTCCAATTGATTCGATAAATATTATCAACAAAAAAGAGAGACTAAAAAATGAAGTCAACTCACTTAACTGTAATTTCTTATAACTGATTTTAGAGACATGATTTGTTTTGTAATAAAGGTAAGTGAATTGGATAATCGTTCCAATTAAATAACCCCAGGCAATTGAGAAGATCCCGATTGAATCGGCAAAAAATAAAACTACAATAATAATCGCAACATTAAGATACAGTTGTGAAAATGATGGGAATTTAAATTCAAAATCAGCATTTAGAATTGCAGAAAGAATTGAAATTGAAAAACTGAATGGTATTGTAATGATGAAGATATTAAATACATTTTTCGCAATTAAAATATCTTTAAGCTTTACATTCTGGACATATAATTTTATGATTTGATCAGAAATAGAAAAAAGTATCAGTGCAGTAATCAATCCTAAAAGAGTAAATCCAACAAACGCCACTGATCTAAAACGTTGAGCTTTTTGTTCTGAAACACTTTTTGCTTTGTTATAATTTGGTATATAAAAATTTTGTGCCAGGTAAAGGATAATAGAATTGATTGTAATCGGTAGTACTGCACCAATAAGATAAAGATCAAAATTTGTGGATAACCCGAAATAATTTGCAAAAACTGCTTCTCTGATAATTCCAAGTCCACGCCCTAACAGCCCGAAGAATGTTATTATTATTGCCCCCCCAGCAACTGTTGATGAAAATTTCTTACTCATTTATAAAACTTAATTTTGAATAAGAAATAAAATTCATAGGATTTATAATTTTAATTAAAGATTAAAAGTGCGAAAGAACTTTAAGCTTTATTTTTCTTTCTATCCATAAAAACAAATACGAGAGAAACGAGTAAGAAAATAAATATTCCGCCGGCAATTGTAGAAGTGATTGTGCGAGGAGCAGCTTTTACAGTTGGCGGAACTGCTTCATCAAGGATTTCTACTGTTGGCAGATCTCTATTCTCCTGAATTTTTTCTTTATAATATTGCTGCTGCAATAACATATAAACTTCATTCTGGATTTTTACCTCACGCATCAAAACAGATAATTCCCTGCCAAGTTCCGGAACATCTTTAAATGCAACAAAATAATCTTCATTACCCAATTCAATCTTTGCGTATTGTGCATTTAATTGTTCAAGTTTTTTCTTTAAAGAAATATATGCCCGATCACTTTCGTTTACATTATATCTCAGCAATCCTAATTCAACTTCAGTTTTTGCAATTTCAGTTTTAAGATTAGCCGCAGTTTCAATCGCTGATTTAATCTGATCGGGTAATGAAATTGTTTTGTGCTTTTTTTGGAATTCAGTTAATGCACTTTCAACTGAATCAAGTTTAATTTTAGTTTGCTGTAACTGCTCTTCAATAAATATTCTTGCCCGGCGTGATTTTGAGACTAACTTTTCACGATTAATTTTATCTAATGCTTCGATAAAAGTATTAGACAAATCAGCAGATAATTTTTTCTTATCATTATCATTATCAAAAATCAGCGGCACCGGATTTGTCTTAACCTCAACCGATAATTTTATCAGCCCTTCTTTAGTAAGATCTATTTCAAGATTATCACTTAATTTTTTTGCTGCGTTATAAATATTCTTTTTATCAAATTCATTTTGCAAATTCAATTTTTTCAAAACATATAAAGATGCTGAGCGGCTTTTTAATATTTCGATATAAAGTTGAGAACTTGCATTTGATATTCCACCAGGTAATAAATCAGAAAAATCATTCCCAGATAAAAGACTGCCAAGCCCGCTCATCGAGGAACTTTTTTCGGGAGGTAAAACAACCACTTGTGCTTTATAGGAATGCGGGTAAATAAAAAGTAAAATTAAAAAAAGTATAAATGTTGAGATAACAGTTATCTTCAAAATACTTTTAATGTTGATAAGAATAATATGTAAGATTTCGTGATAACTCATTTTTTACCTTGTTGCAACTATAACAGCCACAGTTGCGGCTATAACAGCGGCAACCTGCCCTAAAACTGAAAGTGAAGTTGTAAATACATCCCAGAATTTAGGTCCCGGTGGATTTTCTAAAATCCAAATTGTATCACCAGGTTCTAACTTATCAATATCATCTGCATCAATCCATTCACCCGTGTTGGCTTTTACAACACGCACGTCGTTTTCTTTTGCCCGCCAGCTAAAACCACCAGCTAATTCTATATAATCATCAACTTTTAATCCCGGCTGGTAAATAATATTTCCTGGATTAACAACCTGACCAATAAGCGTTATATAATTTTTCTTTTCAGGAATAAAAATCTCATCTCCTCTTCGAAGTATTATATCTTCCCCTAAATCATTTCCCTTAAACAATTTTTCAAAATCTACAACCACCCTACCAGCGCGCTGCCTGCTTCGTGATTTATAATAATCATATTCATCATCAGTCATATCAGCACGAGGAATTAATTTAATCCGTTCAAACTCCGGATCAGTTTTAGTTTCCACATCAACACGATTTAGCACTGCATCGGCAAGTGAAGCATCTTCAAGAAATCCGCCGGCTTCTTTTATAATCTCAGAAAGTTTTGTTTTATCTTTAATGATTTTAAACAATCCGGGATAACGAACTTTACCACTTATGGTTACGTATTGCGATATGTAATATTCCGGTAGCTCTCTTATAATAACCTGATCACCAAAATTTAACGGGACAGAATTATTTTGAATAAAATCATAAGAATAATATTTACTGAACTGGGTCTTACCGTCTTCCATAAATCTTATAATCTCAATCGAATCTTTTCTTGCATTAAATACTAGACCACCAGCCAGTTTTAATAAATCATTTATGTTCTCGCCATCCTTAAACTCATAATGAGCAGGATATTTAACCGATCCATTAATGGTTATCATTTTATTAATTCTATCAACATTAATAACGTCGCCATCTTTTAAAAATGGATTTTGAGAATAATCGCCTAACCTTAAAAAGCTTAGGAAATCGTATTTAGATTCCTTACCATCTTTAGATAAAATCTTAATATTTCTAATATCAGATGTTCTGGTTAATCCTGAAGATGTTTTAATTAAATCAAGCAGACGCGAGTTTGATGTGATAACATAGGTTGAAGGTTTTTTTACATCACCGATAAATGAAACTTTTATTTTTCGGAAATCACTTAAGCCGATATAATAATCAACGTTCCTAAAACTTTTCTCAAGCAAATTCTGGATTGACATTTTTGCTTGTGCCAAAGTTTTATTCCTAAGATCAACTACACCAACTTTAGGGATAAAAAGATAACCCTCCTGATTGATTATCAGATTAACATTTTTTTCTTCAACGCCGCTAATGGAAATAAAAATTTGATCACCGGGCCCGACTGTATACTCATTGGGGTCAATTGCACCCTCGGAAATTTGTGTCGGAGTAATTAATGTATAGTTGCTGTCTGTAATAGCCCGTTCAGGATAAGTTGGTAATATTTGTGCGAATATCTTACTTGATAAGAATAGGCAAAGAATTATGGGAATTAAATTTTTCTTAAACAATCTTTAACCATTAATGTTTTGTTGCATACAAACTTAATAATTCAAATCTAATTATTGAAGCATTACAAATATCAAATTAAATTTTTAACGAAATTTTTCTTAATGATATTATAGTTACAATAATTCCGATTATCGGTCCTAAAGCTAAAAGCAAAACTATAAATTCAATTTTATTGCCTACTATTTCATCTATAGAAGGGAAATATTTTCTGATATAATGATAAGCAGAAATAACAATCCCCAGTGCAATAATGCCCGCAAAGAAACCGGTAATAGCGCTATTTAAAATTATTGGCATTTTGATAGTGGAAAGTTTAGCACCGACAAATTTCATAGTTTCAAGTTCTGAATATTTGGAATTAAGTATCAATCTAACTGTGCTGTAAACGAGATAAAGTGAAACAATCAGGATCAATCCTGTTAAAGAAAAGACATAAATCTTTGCCTGATCTATATAAGACAAAATCTTGTGATAAAAATCCTGTCTGAAAACTACTTCGCTGCTCCAGTTAAATTTTGAGAGTTGATTCACAATTTTGTTTATTGAATCTCTGCTTGTGTACTCATCCTTTAGTTTGATATTGAAGGAAGCAGGTAAAGGATTGTAATCTAAAATTTTTCTAAAATCTTCACCGGTTTCTTTGATAAAAATTTCGGCAGCTTTTTCTTTACTGATATATTCAAAAGATGCTAAAAACTTTTGCTGATTAAGTTCCTGTTTGCTGTTTTCTAAATTTTCATCGGATAGATTATCTTTAATAAACACACTTATAACTATGCTGCTTTTTAATTGCTTTTCAAAATAGTTTGAAGAGCTTATAATAAATGCCGAGATTGTAATTAGCATTACAGAAAGTGTGATTGAAATTAATGCGAGCAAAAAAGAAAACTTTGCCCGTGCAATTAATTTGAACGCTTCTTTTATCCAAAATAAAATCATTATGCTAAAAAATAATTAATTAAAAATTAGATTCATCTATCCAGCGATTAATTTTCCACTTACTGGTTTGAATATCTTTCTTTAATGCGAGATTTACTCTTCCATCAACCCTAACAACATCTGTTGGATTAAATGTAATAGTAAGGTTAAAAGTTCTTACAATATTTGCAGTAAGAGAATCTTCTGTGCTAAGTACAATGTTATTCCAGATTAAATCCAATCGTTGAGAATTCTGGAACAAACCATAAGTCGTTCTCATTTCTTCATCCCTGCCCCAACTTACATCAAACCCCTGATCATAATCTCTATAAGTAAATGTAAAGTCACTCGTAATCAAACCACCATATATAGTTGTGTCCTTAAATGTATAAGCATATTGAAAATTTTGAAAGACACCGGCAATTTCCTTTTGATCTGCTACAGGTGGTTTAGCATCCTGAAAATTTTCATCATACTTCGGAGCAAAGGGATTTGTGCAACCCGTAACTACAAAAAGAAAAATAAACGATATGATAATTTTATCTTTAATAAAAACTACCTTTTAATTCACTCCAGCTTGGCAAAGTTTGGCTTTTGGTGTCCTTCCAAAAATAGATTACCCAAACTGCTCTGTTATCTCTAAGCATATTAAATTGCAGATTACCGCTATAGTTTGATGTTCCGCCCTCGCCTGATGCAGCAGGTACATTCAGGAAATATGATGCTGAATAAATCAAACTATCACCGCTTAAATTGCTGTAGCTTTCTTCACTTAGTGTTAAGGAAACCGGAAAATCTTTTGGAACTGTATTAAAAACGCTACTGATATAACGCTGCTCATCATTCAAGTTCCAGCCCTGCAGAAATATTGGATAGATTGCTGCGACTTCACTTGATGCGGAGAATGTAAATTTCTTTTTCGCGAACAATGAATCAACAAAACAAGAAATATAATTTTGAGCGTTCTTATCTTTTAAGCTGTTCACCAAATTCTCAATTACAATATTGGGTTGAACAGGCGGTTGAAAATTAGATCGCGCCTGATCAGGTTTTTGTGCATCCCTTGTTGTAAAAAGATCACAAGAAGTTAAAGTAATTGCAATTAATGCGATAAAAAATAAGATTTTCATTTTTTACAAATCATTATCAATCTGGATGAATTTTGTAGATCAAATTTGTTTCCAAAAAAATCACCAAATGTTTTATAAATATCAAAACCAATTTTTTTCAATTGCTCAGTCAGCTCATCATAATTATACATACGAACGGATTCTGTATACTCATTTGAACCACCATTTTTTTGTATTGTAATTTTTTTGATTACACGCGACCCTTCAATTTTTCTTTTTTGAAAAATTACTTCATCACCAATTTTCTCATTAGAGTATCCAATCAGATTCTTTTTAAGATATTCAGAATTGAAATAATCTAAAACAAAAAAACCATCTTTGGTTAAAAGTTTGAACGCTTTATCCAAAACAGAAAAATTTTCTTCATCAGTTTCAAAATATCCAAAACTTGTAAAGAGATTTAATACCAGATCAAATTTTATATCCGTGTTGAAGTTACGAATGTCTGAATGAATAAAACGGATTGTTAATTTTTCATTTTTGGCATTTTGTTTTGCAACTTTAAGAAGGTTTTCACTCAGATCAACAGCAGTTACATCAAAATTTTTTCTGGCAAGAATTATAGCGTGCCTGCCGGCGCCGCAAGCCATATCAAGAATTTTTGCATCAGGTTTAATCAGAACATTTTCAAGTATAAGTTTAATATGATCTTCAGCATCATCTTCATTTCTGTGTTTGTAAACATCAAGATATTGAGAAGTATTAAACCAATCCTTAAACCATTCTGATTTCATAAATCAATTCTGTTTAACATTGCTCTGCCAACAGTGGCTTCATCAGCAAATTCTAAATCACCGCCGATTGGAATTCCACGGGCAATTCTTGTTACTTTTATATTTAATGGTTTAATCAATCTGGCTAAGTAAAGTGATGTGGTTTCTCCTTCAGTATCTGGATTTATAGCAAGAATAACTTCGGAAATGTTTTCTTTATCAAATCTTAACAAAAGCTCTTTAATTTTTAGATCGTGAGCTGTAACTCCGGAAAGAGGTGAAAGCACTCCACCAAGAACGTGGTAAAGTCCGTTGTATTCATTAGTTTTTTCAATTGCAATTACATCGCTGGCTTCTTCAACAACACAAATTTTTGTAGTATCTCTCTTAGAGCTTTTACAAATATCACAAAATTCATCTTCTGCAAGATTAAAACAGCGCTTACAAAAATGTAATTTTGTTTTTAAATCTGATATAGATTTGATAAGCTTATCCACAGAATCCTGATCAGACTTTAAAATATGCAAAGCTAAACGCTGAGCAGTTTTTTTACCAATGCCCGGCAGTTTGCTTAACTCTTCAATGGCAATTAAAAGTGGTTCAGCTATTTGCAATTTAAAACCCTGGAATGTTTAAACCGGGAGGAATCATACCTTTGGTAACTTTAGCCATTTCATCCTCCGCCATTTTAGCAGCCGATTGAAGTGCTTTGTTAACAGCCGCAACAACCAAATCTTCTAAAATTTCTTTTTCTTCGGATTTTATTACCTGAGGATCAATTTCAACAGATATTAACTCCTTATTACCATTGGCTTTAGCTTTAATCATTCCACCGCCGGCTTCTTCAGTAACAACCATATTTGCTAATTCATTTTGAACCCGCTGCATTTCTGCCTGCATTTTTTGCACTTGTTTTAGCATTCCTTGCATGCCGCCTTTCATAAATCACTCCTTTTTTTTGATTTTTTCATATTTGAGGCAGCCAAATATAATATAAACGATTGACTTTATATATTTAATATGCCTAATTTCTGCCACAAAATTGTAATCATAAAACAAAATATTTTTTAATATGATAAGAACCACAAAAAAAACTGATCTTCCATTTGATGACACAAATTATCAGTTGCTTGAATTTGAGGATATTTTTTTTCTTAACGGCGAAAAAAAAGTTAAGGTTAAAGACATTGGAAAAAAAATTGCTTCTACCAGCGCATTTTTCCTGGAGTACTTAAAAGAATATCACATCCCAACAGCTTTTCATAAAATAGAAACCGATAATTCATTAAAGTTTTTATCAACTAAAGAATATCCTTTTAGGATTAAAATCCTTAATTGTGCAGATAAAAGAAATGCAAAGATTTTTAATCTTAAAGAAGGTTCTGAATTAAGCTTACCAATTTTTGAATTCCATTACGGATTTGAAAAAGACAGCGTTGTTTGTGAAAGTCATTTAATTTCTTTCAATCTTTCTTCTGTTGAAGATTTGAAAATGATAAGTAGAATTTGTTCTAAGGTTAATGCAGTACTCAAATCGTTTTTTGAAAGAAAGAATGAAGTATTAGCAGAAATATCCTGTTACTTCGGAAAGATTGATGATAAAGTATTTTTAATCGGAGATTTTTCGCCATCTAGTTTAAAAATCTTTCCTAAAGATCAATCCGGTAAATGGATAAATCCTTACAAACTTTTAACTACAACAGAAATAAAAAAATATACTGATCATCTTTATAATATTGCGAGCGTTAAATAATGTTTACAAAGTACGGATACAATACAATAGGTATTGTTTCCATTATTGTTTTTGTTCTGATAGCGATTGGCATTTTAGTAAATAATAACTTCATTAGAATCCCTTTAATACTTATTGCAGTTTTATTAATCATATTTACACTAAATTTTTTCCGCGATCCTGATCGAACTACACCTGATAAAAATAATATTGTTGTATCACCGGCAGATGGCAGAGTTTTATTTGTAAAAGATGTTATTGATGATAAGTTTATTAAGGGAAAAGCAAAAATGGTTTCCATCTTTATGTCGCCGCTAAATGTTCATGTAAATCGTATTCCAATCTCGGGCAAAGTAGAATATCTAAAATATATTCAAGGTGATTACATCGCAGCATTTGAAGATAAAGCTTCTGAACGAAACGAAAGAAATGAAATTGGTATTACATCTTCTGCAGGAAAAGTATTGTTTATACAAATTGCAGGATTTGTTGCAAGAAGAATTATATGCGATTTGAAAGTTGGCGATCAAGTAAACATTGGAAATCGGTTCGGTATGATTAAATTTGGAAGTCGTGTTGATATAATTGTTCCCGTTCAGTGGCAGGTAAAGGTAAATAAAGACGACAAAGTTACTGCCGGGGAAACAATACTTTTTGAATATTGATTAATGAATCGTTTTAGAGTAACACCTTCTGTAATACCGAATTTATTTACCGCAATGAACATGTTCAGCGGTTTTTTTTCGATCATCAGCGCAAGCCAGGGAAATTATACTTACGCCGGATGGCTGATAATCATCGCTGCCATTTTTGATACACTTGATGGTTTTATGGCTCGACTTACAAAATCCAGCAGCGAACTTGGAGTTGAACTGGATTCACTTTCCGATGTTATAAGTTTCGGCGCTGCACCATCCTTTCTTCTTTACACAACTTATTTTCATCAGTTTGAAACTTCTGGAGTTATAATAAGTTCACTTCCATTAATTGCCGGCGGATTTAGATTAGCACGATTTAATGTTCAGCTTGTAGGATTTGATAAAAAATTTTTTACTGGTTTACCGATTCCTTCTGCCGCGTTAACAATAGTCTGTTTCATTCTCTCGTATTACAACAATGGATTCGGTGAGATCGAAAAACAAATAATTATTCCAATGGTTCTTATCCTTTCCTTTCTAATGGTTAGTAAAGTTAAGTATGATACGATACCAAAGTTTTCTTTATCAGAAATTAAACGTAATCCATTACTTTATATTGCTTACTTTATTGCATTGATAATACTGATAATCTACAAGATTAAGGGGTTGTTTTTCATTTTTGTTTTCATGATCGTATTTGGTATTTTTCGACAAATTTTTAAGTATTTCTCTAATAATAAAGTTGAGTAAAAAGTGTTTAAGGCAACAGTTCTAATTAAACGAAGACCATCAATTCTTGACCCGCAAGGTGTGGCAGTGGAAAAGGGCGCAAAGCATCTCGGCATATCAAATATCAGAAACACTCGTATCGGAAAACTTATTGAGTTTGATGTTGATCTCAACGATCGCACTGCTGCAGAAAAAGAAGTTAACGATTATTGTTCTAAACTTCTTGCAAATCCTATTATGGAAGATTTTGAATTTACTTTATCTGAGTACAGCCCTTACGGAGATGAAGTAAAATGAGTTTGAAGTTTGGCGTTGTTGTTTTCCCCGGCTCAAATTGCGATTATGATGCTTATTACGCTTTAAGGAAAATACTTAATTATGATGTTGAATTTCTCTGGCATAAAGAAAATAATTTGCAACAAAGTAGCGTTATACTTTTACCAGGTGGATTTTCTTACGGCGATTATTTACGCACGGGTGCAATTGCAAGATTTTCACCAATTATGAATTCTGTAATAAACTTTGCAAATAAGGGTGGAATTGTGATCGGCATTTGTAATGGTTTCCAAATCTTATTGGAAGCGGGTTTATTGCCCGGAGTTATGATACGAAATAATTCCCTTAAGTTTGTTTGTAAAGATGTTTATCTTTCGGTTGAAAATAGAGAAACAATTTTTTCAAGCGAAATAAGTGCTGATAAAAAAACTGTAAAGATTCCAATTGCACACGGTGAGGGAAATTATTTTGCTGATGCAGATTTGTTGAAAGAACTTGAAGCAAACAAGCAAATACTTTTTAAATATTCTGATGAAAATGGAAATGTTAATGATGAAAGTAATCCTAATGGTTCTCAACTGAACATTGCAGGAATCGTAAACAAAAATGGTAACGTAATGGGAATGATGCCACATCCTGAAAGAGCTTGTGATCCAACTCTTGGCAGAACTGATGGGCAGCAAATTTTTAAATCGATAGCTAATTATATATTAAATTAAAGGTAATGTTATGTTTGGAAATTTAGGTGCCGGCGAGATAATGATAATTGTACTCGTTATCCTATTATTATTTGGGGCAAAAAAAATTCCTGAGCTTGCACAAGGTTTAGGCAAAGGAATGAAAGAATTTAAAAAAGCTTTAAAGGATGTTGAGGAAGAAGTTAAAAAGACTGACGATGATGTGAAAAAAAGCTGATAAGTCTTAGAGTCTAAAATCACAAACCCAGTTTCTCAAAGGGACTGGGTTATCTTATAAACCTAAATGTTGACCATTGCCATTCCCGCAAAAGCGGGAATCTA
>DAIRCT010000011.1:30035-59402 GCA_036796535.1 Ignavibacteriaceae bacterium | reverse complement strand
ATTAAAAAATTAAACTAAATGTAGGAATCTGGCTGATATAACGGTTCTATTTCCCACTCATCCTCAATTGTTCCAATACAATGTGAGCATTTAGGAACCGTAAAAATAACCTTTTCCTCATTCGGGGCTGCTCTAACAAAATTTAAAATTGTTTTACAGCTTGCGCACTGAACAATGTGCGATGTATGAGTCTTCCTGCTGCAATCCGGACAAATGAACCCAAGTTCACCAACTGTTTCTTCAGGGTCAACTAAAAAAATTGAGTTACATTTTATATTATTGCATTTAGCGAAGTGCCACTTAATAGTATCAGAAGTATCGATAACCATCTCCGATTTTTTTGTGGCAGTAATGTAATTAGCATATTTCAAAAAGTCCAATGAAAAATCTTTCCCTTTATAATTAATGTTTGATGCAATGATTTTCTTTAAATTGCGTGGTAACATATACCAAATATTTATTTTGGTAAACTCTTTAATTTTTCAAGGATAATTTTTTCATTTTTTATTTAAAGGATTTCTATGGATAAACTAAACAGCTTTAAAGCTTATGACATTCGCGGTAAAGTGCCCACGGAATTAAATTCTGATTTAGCTTATAAAATTGGAAGAACTTACGCCAATTATTTGAATGCTAAAAAAATTGTTATTGGGTATGATATCAGAAAATCATCTTTAGAACTTTCTGAAGCACTTATAAAAGGATTAACAGAATCCGGTGCCGATGTTATTAATATTGGCTTATGCGGCACAGAAATGATTTATTTTTCAACTTCATTTTTCAAAACCGATGGCGGAATAATGATTACCGCAAGTCATAATCCACCCGAATATAACGGGATGAAGTTTGTTAAGAAAGATTCTGTTCCTGTTGGATATGATTCGGGCTTAAATAAGATTGAAGAGATGATTCTTAAAAATGATTTAGGAAAATTAGCGGTGCAAAAGGGTTCTGTTCAAAATGTAGATGTGATGAAAGATTTTATCAATCATCTTGATAAGTTTTATGACGCACACAAAATAAAACCACTTAATGTTGTGGTAAATGCCGGCAATGGTTGTGCAGGATTATCTCTTGATGCTATTGAACCTAAACTTCCTATTAAAATGATTAAAATATTTAATGACCCAAATCCTGATTTCCCAAACGGAGTTCCAAATCCAATGTTGATTGAAAACAGAAAACTTAGCATTGATGCGGTCTTAAAAAATAATGCTGATCTTGGCGTTGCATGGGATGGCGATTACGATCGTTGTTTTTTCTTTGATGAAAAGGGAAATTTCATCGAAGGATATTACATCGTTGGGCTGCTTGCTAAATCTATTCTTAAAAAACATCCCGGCGAAAAGATTGTACACGATCCAAGATTGATTTGGAATACGCTCGATATTGTAAAACAAAGAGGCGGAATTGCAGTGCAATCAAAAAGCGGGCATGCTTTTATTAAACAAAAAATGCGTGAAGTAAATGCTATTTATGGCGGTGAAATGTCCGCACATCATTACTTTAGAGAAAATGCTTATTCGGATAGCGGAATGATTCCATTTTTATTAATCATGCAATTAATGTCCGAAGAAAATAAAACATTAAGTGAACTTGTTGAGGAAATGATTGCAAATTACCCTTGCTCTGGTGAAATAAACTCTACTATCTCAAATCCTGCAGCTAAAATTAATGAAATAGAAAAAATTTATACCGGTGGAAAAGTTGATAAGACTGATGGTTTAAGTATTGAATATCCTGATTGGAGATTTAATTTACGAATGTCTAACACAGAGCCAATAATTCGTTTAAATGTTGAATCTAAAGGTGATGTTTTACTGATGGAAGAAAAAACAAAAGAATTACTGGATATAATAAGAAAATAAATTTCAAGTCCTTCCAGTTAATCGCTGGAAGGACTTTGATATTTTATAATTTCACTTCAACATTAAATGGAATTTTTAATTTTTCCCATTCAAGTCTTATTGTAGCGGTTGTATCGGAAGTTCTGGTAATGGTATAAGCAAGCCATTCCTGCCAGTTACCTTTTTCAGGTTTAACCTTAATCCTAAGTGCATCTTCAGATTCATTATACTCAAATGCTCCCCACTGATCCCCAACTTTATTGAATATTAATGTCCATTCTTTTTTGCCTGGGATAGCAAAAAAACTATATGATCCTTTCTTAAGAAGCTTACCTTCAATATAAACATCAGTACTAAAAATAAATTTTGTCGCTTCATTAGCACCCGCTCTCCAAACAGCATCGTAAGGAACCAGCTGTCCCCAAATAACTCTTCCCTTTACACCGGGTCTTCCATAAATTATTCTAATATCCGTAAATCCAACTTGCTGCATAACTTCAGCTTTAGGACTTATACGAACTTCTTGTTTTGCATTTTGTGCGTAATCAGTTGAAGAAAATATAAGTATTGATATGATAAACAGTATAACAAGTGAGTAAACCGGTTTCATAAATGTTTCCTTAAATTTTAGACTTAAGATATTCAAATTTTTTGTAATTCGTCAACTACCCTGTCAATCTCCTGATTAGTATTATAAAAATGAGGCGAAAATCTAACTAATCCTTCCCGAATTGAGCAAAATATTTTTTTTGCAGTTAATTTCTCAAATACTTTTTCGGGATTTTCTGGTTTAATAGTAACTATTCCCGCTAACTCAATATCGGAACAATCTGATAACACACAATTTAATCCAATGCCTTTTAGTTTATTAATAAAGTATTTTGTATTTGATAAAACTTCCGGCTGGATATTATTAAAACCAAAATCTTTGAACATTTTTAATGAAGTATTAAAAGCATAAATGGCAAAGGCATTTAAAGTTCCGCCTTGAAAAACATTAGCGGAAGTTTTTAAATCCAGTTTGTAATCCAATAAATTCCATGCATCATTAACAGAAAGCCATCCAACATTTGCCGGAATCATTTTTTTCTGAAACTTTTCATCAACATAAATAAAAGCTAACCCCTGCGCACCGAATAACCATTTTTGTGTACCGCATGAAAGAAAATCAATTTTACTTTTTTGCACATCAGTATTTACTGCACCGATACCTTGAATGCCATCAACAGAAAAAATAATATTATTTTTACGGCAAAAACTTCCTATCTTTTCTAAATCAATCTTATAGCCCGATAAAAATTGTACAAAGCTAACAGAGATCAGTCGTGTTTCTGGTTTTACGGACTCAATTATTTGTTCGGCAGTAACAATACCGTTTTTGGATTTTACAAAATCAACCTCAACGCCAAATCTTTTTAGATTAAGGAATGGATAGACGTTTGCAGGAAATTCGATATCGTTTAAAAGAATTCTATCTCCTGTTTTCCAATCAATACTTTGTGTAAGAATATTTAATCCATTTGATGTATTATCCACAAAAGCTAATCTATCAATCGGACAATTAATTAGCTTCGATAATAATTCTTTTGTCTCATCAGCCACTTTAAGAAAAGAAGAGTAATCATCAATTTTATCTTTACTTTTTTCTTCCAGTAAATCAGTTAAACGCTGCTTAACAAGCACTGAAACAGGACCGGTTGACGCATGATTAAAATAAATTATTCCCCGCTCTAAATAGGGAAACAGGTTTCGTACTGATGATTTATCCATAATAAAAATTTAATGTTTATTAAAATATTTTGTTTGCAAACAGTTCAAAACAAATTTAACACTATTTGAATTAAAACATATAACAGGAATTCATCTTTGAAAATAGTACCAAGTTTGATTAGATTTTAAATATAAAATACATAATAAATTATATTTTAGCTTCTATCACCAAACATTCACAGGCAAAATATGGCATCCATTAAACCGCTAAAGCATAAAGAACTAAAACCCGAAGATCTGCGCTGGAAATGTGATCCAAATATTTTTGAGTTTGAATCGACTGAAGATATTGAACCTATCGAAGGAATACTTGGGCAGGAACGAGCTCTTAAAGCAATACGACTTGGTGTTGATTTGAGAAGCCCGGGTTACAACATTTATATTGCCGGACTTTCAGGTTCAGGTAAAGCTACCACAGTTAAGCAGATGCTCCAAAAAATTTCTTCAGACTGTCCGTCACTTTATGATTATGCATACGTAAATAATTTTAAAGACCCCGATCAACCTGTATTATTAAAATTTCATAAAGGCAAAGCGAAAGAATTCAGACAGGATATTTTATCCGCAATTGATGTTTTAAAACAAAGAATTCCATTGACGCTTGAAAGTGATCTATATCTTGCAAGAAAGAAAAATATTATTGATGAATATAATCAGCAAGAACAGGAATTGATGAGCAAGTTCGATGCTGAGTTAAGGGAAAAAGGATTTTCACTAGGTCAAATAAAATCAGGGGATCAGATCAGACCGGATATTATTCCCTTAATTGATGGACAACCTGTTCCAATTTTTCAGCTTGAAGAACAAATCAAACAAAAAAAACTTACAGTAGAACAGGCACAGGATATTTTAAAGAATTATAATGATCATCAGCAAAAGCTTCAATCCCTTTTTAAAAAAGGATTAAAGATTAGTCAGGAATTTCAGGAACGATTATCACAACTTGAAAAAGAAAGTGCTGAAGTTGTTGTTAAAGGAATATTTGAAGGGCTGAAGGAAAAATATAATGCAAATTCTGTTCTCCATCATCTAAATAGTGTTGAAGACAGTATCCTGAATAATGTTCAATTGTTTAAAGGCACAAAACCTGAAGGTGATTTAACACAGGAAGGATATCTGATAGATTACTTTAGAGATTACGATGTTAACATAATACTTGATAATTCTGATACTGATATTTGTCCTATTATTGTTGAAACTAATCCATCATTCACAAATCTTTTAGGAACTATAGAACGTGTTAACGATGGTAAAGGAAATTGGTACAGCGATTTTACAAACATAAAAGCCGGCTCTCTGCTTCGCGCCAACGGCGGTTATCTGGTCTTAAATGTTATGCACTTGTTTGAAGAACCCGGGGTTTGGAAATCATTAAAGCGTGTCCTTACTTATAACAAACTTGAGATACAGGAATCTCCTTATCAATTTTCACTATCTTCTTCTTCGCTTAAACCCCAGCCAATAGATATAGATACAAAAGTTATTCTTCTTGGCAGCCAGATGATTTACGCATATTTATCCGAGCGTGAATATGATTTTAAAAAAATGTTTAAGATTAAAGCTGATTTTGATTATGAGATTGACATAAGTAAAAGTGTACTTATAGAGTATGCAAAAGTGATTAAAAAACTTATCAAAAAAGAAAAGTTAAAAGAGTTTGACAAAACTGCAATTGCAGATTTGATAGAAATCAGTGCGATGATGGCCGGACAAAAAAATAAACTTACTCTTAGATTTTCTCGAATTGCCGATATTGCCCGCGAAGCAAGTTTTTGGGCAGCTGATGATGGATTTAATGTTGTCTCTTCGGCGCATGTAGAAAAAGCATATCAATTTGCACGTGAAAGACATGGAATGCTTGAGGAAAAAGTTACGGAAATGTTTAAAGACAAAACTCTGTTAATTGATACTCAAGGTGAACGAATCGGGCAAATAAACGGCTTGGCAGTTTACAATGCTGATTTTTATTCATTCGGAAGACCAACAAGAATTACTGCAACAGTTTCTTTGGGCAGCGGAACAATTATAAACGTTGAGCGTGAAGCTGGTATGAGCGGGCGGCATTACAATAAAGGTGTGCTTATTATTTCAGGTTATTTTAGAGAAACATTCGGGCAGGATATGCCATTATCATTTAACGCTAATCTTGTTTTTGAGCAATCTTATGGAATGGTTGATGGCGATAGCGCATCGTGCACAGAAATTTTTGCTTTACTTTCTACTTTAGCAGGATTACCAATTAAACAATCAATAGCTGTTACCGGATCATTAAATCAAAAAGGTGATGTACAGCCAATTGGCGGAGTAAATGAAAAGATTGAGGGCTTTTATGATATCTGTAAGCTTCAGGGATTAACCGGTGATCAAGGCGTCGTTATCCCAATCCAGAATGTTAAAGATTTAATGTTAAGACAGGATGTAGTTGATGCTGTCAGAAAAAAACAATTTCATATTTATCCTATCTCACGTGTTGAAGAAGGTATTGAGATATTAACCGGTGTTAGGGCTGGTGTAAAAACTGCAAAAGGTTATCAGGAAGGTAGTGTTTTTGATAGAGTAGAAAAAAAGATTAGAGATCTATTTGCAAAATCCAAGGCACTTAGAACTAATAGTAACCCGGAAACAAATAACATAAAAAAGAAAACCAAATAATGGCACAAAATCCAGAAACACTTGCTAAGACAAAAATTCTTGCAACTTTAGGACCAGCAACTAAAGATGTTACAGTATTACGTGAATTAATTAAGGCAGGCATTGATGCTGTAAGATTAAATCTTTCACACGGCAGTTATGATTTCTTTGAAGAAATTTTTAGTTCAGTTCATCAAGCTTGTACAGATGAAAATACACCTCTGGCAATACTTGTAGATCTTCAGGGACCCAAAATCAGAATTGGAGAACTAGAAAAAGAAAGCGTAATACTTAAAACAGGAAATTTAATTGAGATTACCACAAAGGATATTAAAGGAAATGAGAAAATCATTTCAACATCTTACAAACTTTTAGTGCAGGATGCCAAGATTGGAGATAAAGTTTTAATAAATGATGGTTTGATTCGTTTGACAATAGAAGGAAAAAAAATTGATTCTATCGTTTGCAAAATTGATAACGGCGGTGTTCTAACCCCTAAAAAAGGGATGAATTTGCCTGGAATGAATTTATCAACTCCTTCAATCACAGAAAAAGATTTTAAAGATCTTGAATTCGTTTTGCAACATCGTGTTGATTACATAGCTCTATCATTTGTGCGAAGTGCAGAAGATGTTTTGCATTTAAAAAGCTGGTTAGCTGAGAAAGGTAAAGATATTCCTGTTATTGCCAAGATAGAAAAGCGAGAAGCAATTGATAATCTTGATGCGATCATCGAGGCAGCAGACGGAGTTATGGTTGCAAGAGGAGATTTGGGCGTTGAGCTTCCCCCGCAAGAAGTTCCTGTTCTTCAAAAAACAATAATTAAAAAATGCAATGCAATAGGAAAGCTTGTCATCACTGCAACGCAAATGCTGGAATCAATGATTCACTCTCCGATTCCAACTCGTGCAGAGGCATCCGATGTTGCTAATGCTGTTTGGGATGGCAGTGATGTTGTAATGCTAAGTGGTGAAACTTCTGTGGGTGAATTTCCTATTCGCACAGTACAAATTATGAATGATATTTTAATAAATACTGAACTGCATCTAGAAGATAATAGAAACATAAATTATATCACGTCAAAAAATCTTCAGGAAAATTTATTTGATTCAATCGGACGCTCAATTGTTGAAATGAGCAAACAAATTAATGCACAGGCAATTGTGGTTTTTACTTTCAAGGGAAGAACGGCAAGAATTATTTCAAAATATAAACCACAAGCCCGCATTATTGCTATATCAAACAGTTTTGATACTATGAATAACCTTTGCCTTAGATGGGGCGTTACTTCAATTTACCGTGAAAGTTTTGATAAAGAACATCTTGCTATTGATGATGCAAAAGAATTAATCCTAAATTGTGGTTTGGTTAAAAAAGGTGACTTGGTAATTTTCACTGCTGGCGCACCGTATTCAGAAAAAAGCAGAGCAAACTGGTCAAGGTTTGAAATTATATAAAAATGTTAACTAAAAATTTAAAAGAAGCACGCTGGTGGAAAGTAACCGAAAGAGGTAAAATACTTTGCACCCTTTGTCCTCGCTATTGTGAGATTGGTGATGGGCAACCAGGATTTTGCTACATTAGACAAAATATAAACGGTAAACTCTATTCTTTGGGTTATGGCAAACCAACGGGATTCGGAATTGATCCAATTGAAAAAAAACCGCTTAATCATTTTCTTCCCGGCACAACTGTTTTAAGTTTCGGGACAGCGGGATGTAATCTTGGATGTAAGTTCTGCCAGAATTGGTCAATCAGTAAGGCAAAGCTGGATGAAGTAAATTCACTTAATGCCACCCCTGAAGAAGTTGTTTTGCTCGCTAAAAAATATTCTACGCCTTCCATCGCATTTACTTACAATGATCCAACAATTTTTGGAGAATACGTAATTGATATTTCTAAAATTGCGCAATCAGAAAATATTAAGACAGTTATGGTTACTGCCGGCTATATTGATAAAGAAGCACGTAAGGATATTTATAAATATATTGATGCTGCTAATGTTGATCTTAAAGGATTTACAGAAAGATTTTATTATAAAAATACTTTTTCACATTTAAATAATGTACTGGATACTTTACTTTGGTTAAAACATGAAATTAATGTTTGGATTGAATTGACAACATTATTAATCCCGGGTGAAAATGATTCTGATGAAGAATTAAAAAACGAGAGTGAGTGGATTTTAAAAAATCTTGGTGATGAAGTTCCGCTTCATTTTACCGCCTTTCATCCTGATTTTAAAATGAGGGATAAAATTCCAACACCTCATTCAACACTATTAAGAGCAAAACAAATCGCTGAAACAGCAGGAATAAAATACTGTTACGTTGGAAATGTAAATGACACTAAAAATCAATCCACATACTGCACAAATTGTGGCAGTTTGTTAATTGAACGAAACTGGTACTCAGTTAAAAAAATAAATTTAATTAAAAACTATTGCGGGAAGTGCAAACAAGTTCTTCCCGGAATTTTTGAATAAAACAAATAAAGGATAGTAATGCAAAATCTTGAAGGGAAAATAGTTTTAATAACGGGTGCGTCATCTGGAATTGGAGAAGCTTGTGCAATTGAATTTGCGAAATTAAAATCAAATTTAATTCTTACTGCACGAAGAATTAATAAACTTCAATCTTTGAAGGAAAAACTTGAGAGGGATTTTCAAATTAGAGTTAAAACTTTACAGATGGATGTAAGAATTTATTCTGATGTAGAGAAAAAATTCAATCAACTTGATGACGAATGGAAAAAAGTTGATATCTTAGTCAACAATGCCGGTTTAGCCCGCGGACTTGATAAAGTGTATGAAGGTAAATTGGCTGATTGGGATGAAATGATCGATACTAATATTAAAGGTTTATTAAATGTTACACGCATCATTTCGCCGATAATGGTTCAAAGACAAAAAGGACATATCATAAATATTGGGTCAACTGCCGGGCACGAAGTTTATACTTATGGCAATGTGTACTCTGCAACAAAGTTTGCAGTTAAATCCCTTACACAATCTTTTAGATTAGATATGTTGGATAAGGGAATAAAAGTTAGTAGCGTTGATCCGGGAATGGTTTATACCGAATTCAGCAAAGTAAGATTTTCCGGAGATGAAGAAAGAGCTAACAAGGTTTATAATGGAGTAACACCTTTATCACCAACAGATGTTGCAGAAGCCATTGTATTCTGTGCCACCAGACCTGCAAATGTTAACATAAATGAAGTTATCATTACACCATTACAGCAAGCTTCATCAACTCAGGTTTATAGAAAATAAAAAGGAGGAATTGTCTTCCTCCTTTTACACAAGATTTTTAAGAATTTTATTTAAATAGACTCACATCGCCGGCACCCTCTCTTATTATTTCAGGTTCATCGCCGCTTAAGTCTATTATGCTTGATGGTTTAAAACTAATATTACTGGAAGCCAGCATTAAATCAACCTGTGAGTTAAAAATATTTTTTATTTCAAAAGGATCTATAACTGGTTCACCTTTACGTGTGGTCGTACTTGTACTTACGATTGGATGTCCAAGTTCTTTAACTATCTGAATCGTTACTGCGTGATCTGGTACCCGGATGCCAACTGTTTTTCGTTTAGACCATAATTTTTTAGGAACAATTTTAGCCGCAGGCAGAATAAAAGTATATGGACCTGGTAATAGATGTTTCATCGTTCTGTATGCATAATCAGATACTTTTGCGTATTGTGAAATATCCTTCAAATCAGAACAGATAAAACTTAGCAATTTATTATCAATCTCGTTTTTGATATGAAAAATTTGCTCAATACCTTCCTTATTAAAGATGTCGCAACCCAATCCATAGTATGTATCTGTTGGGAAGATAATAATACCACCTGATTTAAGAACCTCAACAGCTTTATTAATATATCTTAATTGAGGGTTATCGGGATGTAATTCATAAAATTCCATAACTCATCCTTTCAATAAAACATTTAGTTTTCTGCGTTTTAATTACAAAAAAAGTCTTTTATCCACAGAAATTCAAGTTTTAAACATTAATAATTGTTGTTAATCTTAATTATTAAAATTTAGATTAAAAAGTCAAAAAAAATATTAAAATAGTTCTATTTATTTTGGATGATTTCCATATATTTGTAGCTCTTAAAATGAAAGTTTATAATTAAGGAGTTTACTAATGGCTAGAAGATGTCAAGTTACCGGTGTAAGTCCTGTGGCTGGAAGCAATATTTCACATGCACACAATAAAACAAAAGCCAGATTTCTTCCTAATCTTCAAAAGAAAAGGATTTGGGTTCAGGAACTAAACAGATTTGTTACAATAAAACTTACAACAAGCGCTATTAAAACTATCAATAAAAAGGGCACTGCTCATATTGCTAAACTTATTGCTGAAAATAAAATTAAAGTTAGATAGTTTATTTTTTTAAAAATAAAAAAGGGAATCGGTTTGATTCCCTTTTTTTGTTTTAAAGAACTTAATTACTCTCGAACAACCCAAACCTTAATCTTAGCACTTATATTTTGATGAAGTTTAATATTAACTCCATAAATACCAAGTGATTTAATTGGCTCCTCGATTTCAATTTTTCTTTTATCAATATCATGACCTTTTTCTTTTAGGGCATCGGCAATCATCTGAGTGGTAACTGTTCCGAAGATTTTATCTTCTTCACCAACTTGAACAGGAATTGTAACAGATACATTTTCCAGTTCAGTTGCCAAAGATTCAGCAGCTTTAATCTCCTGTAAGTTCCTTTTCTCAACTGATTTTTTTTCTTCTTCAAGCGCCTTAATATTCCCTTTAAGTGCAGCATAGGCAATTCCTCTTGGAAGAAGAAAATTTCTTGCATAGCCATCTTTAACATCTACAAGATCACCTATTTTACCCAAAGTTTCATGATCCCGTCTTAATATAACTTTCATATTTTCTCCAGCTTAATTTAACTATCTAACAGTATCTGAAACATATGGAAGTAGAGCCATATGTCTTGCACGCTTAATAGCTTTAGCTAATTCACGTTGATACGTTGAGCTGGTACCAGTTATTCTTTTAGGAATAATTTTACCCTGCTCGGTTATAAATTTTTGCAGAAGCTTAACATCTTTATAATCAATGTATAAAACATTGTTTTGAGTGAATCTGCAAACTTTTTTTGTTTTAATTTCTTTCTTCATTTAGAACACCTTATTGTTTCATTAAATTAGATTCTTCATCTGATAAAAATTTATCAAATGAATCTTCTGTATAGTCGACCGAATCATCAACGGCAAAACCAGGATCTTCATCTTCAACAGCGGAGCCGTTATTATCAGAACCAATTAATCTTTTATTTAGAAATTGTATTCTTCTTGCTTTAATCTCAACGATACTTCTGTTATGTCCATCATCGGATTTCCAGCTTCGGCTTTGTAATTCGCCATCAACTAAAACTGCAGAACCCTTCTTAAGTCTATCTCTGCAGCTTTCAGCAAGTTTATTCCAGGCAACAACACCAACATAGCAAACATCTTCTTGCCATTGATTATTACTATCTTTGAATTTCCTATTAGAAGCTATCGAAAAATTTACAACGGGAGTTCCGTTTGTAGTTTCTCTAAAAATCGGGTCTTTAGTTAAATTACCCGCAACAATCACATAATTTATTTCTGGCATTTTCAAATCAGCCATTGTAAAACCTCCAAACTAAATCAGTTAATTATTATTTATCGTTATCTTCAATATCAAGATCTGGTTCTTCAATCTCAGTTTTATCAACTAAAATTTCAGGCACGATTTCTTCTTTCAATGCAGTAGAAAGAGTTTTGTTCTTTTCGATTTGTTCAAGCGCATCTTTACTTAACTTCAATGTAACAAATCTTAAAATTTGCTCATCAAGCGAATAAGCTCTTTCAAGCTTTGCAACGATATCACCCGGTGCATCAAACCTGAAAATTGCATAGTACCCAATTTTACTTTTTTCAACCGGATAAGCCAGACGTTTCCTACCCCAGTTTTCTAGTTCACGGATTTCACCGCCATTATTGGTAATTAAATCTTTAACGCGGGTAATAATAGATTCGATTTGTTGGTCATCCAGTGCGGCATTTATGAGAATGGCACTTTCGTAGACACTTCTTCCCATTTGTGTAATCACCTCCCTTTGGACTTAAATGGCCCTTATTTGTTAATAATAAGAGCAGGGTTAATAAAATATTTATCTAAAAAAGCGATCAAAAATTACTTAATTAACGGCGCAATAACAAGAGATACTACTGACATTAATTTTAACAAAATATTTAAAGAAGGTCCGGATGTATCTTTAAATGGATCACCAACAGTATCGCCTACTATTGCTGCTTTATGAGCATCTGATCCTTTAAAGTATTTTTGACCATGAACTTCAATCCCTTCTTCAAACATTTTCTTGGCATTATCCCAGGCACCACCTGCATTTGCCTGGAAAATCGCCATCAAAACTCCGGTTACTGTTACACCTGCAATTAAACCTCCAAGCATTTCCTTACCGCCTAAAAATCCAGTAACTATAGGAATTACTACTGCAAGTAATCCGGGTAATACCATTTGCTTAATGGCAGATTTAGTAGATATTTCCACGCATTTGCCATATTCGGCTTTACCTTCTGCAGCTTCAAATGTGTTAAGATCTTCTTTTGACCAATCAGTATGTTCAATGCCTTCATTTTTTCTCATAACCGCAAGCGCTGCTTTTAATTGTGGTATAGAATTAAACTGACGTCTTACTTCTTCAATCATAGCCATAGCAGCTCTGCCAACCGCTTGCATTGCAAGAGCGGAAAACAAGAATGGAATCATGGCCCCAATTAATAATCCAGCCATAACAACAGCTTTTGAAATATCAATCGCACTGATATGGGCAGAAGTCATATAAGCACCAAATAAAGCCAAAGCAGTAAGTGCTGCAGAACCTATTGCAAAACCTTTTCCAATTGCCGCAGTGGTATTTCCAACCGAATCTAATTTATCTGTTCTTGCTCTTACTTCTTTAGGCAATTCAGCCATTTCGGCAATACCACCCGCATTATCTGAAATTGGACCGTAAGCATCAACGGCTAATTGAATTCCCAAAATGGAAAGCATCCCTACGGCAGCTATTGCAATTCCATAAAGTCCGCCAAAATTAAACGCAACAATTATTGCAAATCCTAATACAAGAATTGGTAATGCAGTAGACATCATCCCAACACTTAAACCGGCAATAATATTTGTGGCAGCACCTGTTATAGATTGTTGAGCAATTCCTTTAACCGGACCTTTGCCACTGCCTGTATAATATTCAGTAATCATCCCAATTAATGCTCCCGAAAGAATACCAACAATAGTAGCAATAAAAATTCCTGTTGAAGTATAAAGATTACCTTTAATCGGGTCTGCCCATTGGTATAATGGATCCTGGAAATACCAACTTTCTGGAAGTAGCCATTTTATTATGAACCATGATGCAATCATCATCAATATACCGGCAACGATGTTTCCAAAATTTAATGCTTTTTGAGGATCACCACCCTCTTTAACTTTTACGAAAAACGTTCCGATTATAGATGCGATAATTCCTACGCTTGCAATAACTAAAGGTAATAATACAGCACCGAGTCCTTTAAATTTAAAACCGAATTCTGGTGTTAAGAAAAAGGCAGCACCAAGCACCATTGTACTAACGATTGAACCAACATAGGATTCAAATAAATCAGCGCCCATACCCGCAACATCACCAACATTATCGCCAACGTTATCTGCAATGGTTGCAGGATTAAGAGGATGATCCTCCGGAATTCCAGCTTCAACTTTACCGACTAAGTCAGCACCAACATCAGCAGCTTTGGTATAAATTCCACCACCAACACGGGCAAATAGAGCTATTGATGAAGCACCGAATGAAAATCCTGTTATGATTGTTATAACTTTTGTAAGACTTTCGTGAGTGGACATACCGAATAAATCACCATAGATTATCATCAATGAACCAAGTCCTAAAACACCAAGTCCAACTACACCTAATCCCATAACAGAACCACCGGCAAAAGCTATTTCAAGTGCTTTGCCTATACTTGTTCTTGCTGCTTGCGTTGTTCTTACATTAGCTTTTGTTGCCACTCTCATTCCAATAAACCCTGCAAGTGCTGAACAGAAAGCTCCAACAACAAATGATAAGCCAACAAGAGGAGAAGAAACGTCTGAGTTCATTCCGCTAAAAGCAAGTAGAATTGAAACAACAATAACAAAGAAGACAAGTACTTTATATTCTGCTTTAAGAAAAGCCATTGCACCTTCGGCAATATGCCCCGAGATAACTTTCATCTTTTCGTTACCAGCATCTTGTTTGGTTATCCAACGTGAACGCCAGAAAGTGTAAAGTAGAGCAAGCACTCCAAAAAGCGGAATAATATGAAATATTAAATCCATTGTTCTCTCCTCAAAACTGAGTTAATCTGATTTTTTATTTAAATTTTCTTGTCTAATTATTCGGCTGTAAGAATTGAGCATTTTATAAAAGCCATACTTTATAAAATCATCAACTAAAGGTGCACACAGATCAAAAACATTTTTCAAATTATTAAAATCTTTTTTATCAAAGTCTGATAAAACATAATCAGGTAGATTACCTGATGTAAAATCGTTACCTATTCCAATTCTTAATCTTGGAAATTGATTGCTATTAAGATTGTAAATGATTGATGATAAGCCGTTATGTCCACCATCGCCACCCGATTTTCGTAATCTTATAGAATAAGCCGGAATATTAATATCATCTACAACAACTAAAAGATTAATTAAATCGATCCGATATTTTTGCACGGCTTCCAATACAGGAATACCGCTGTTATTAACAAAAGAACTTGGCTTTAATAATAAGAAGGGATTATTCTCAAGTTCCCCTTCAGCAAAATAGTAATCAGATTCAGATGCTTTAAACTCAATTGATTTTTTTTCAGCGTAATAATCAAGAAATTGGAATCCCACATTATGCCGATTGTTTTTGTATCGACTTCCGGGATTTCCAATTCCAACGATGATTCGCACTTAAAATTATTCTTCTTCTTTTTCCTGTGGTTTACCTTTTGAGATAACTTCGGGCTCTTTAGCTTCCTCGCCTTCAGCAGGAGCAGCCACTTCTTCTTTTTCTATCTTAGGATGTGTTACTGAAGCAATAATAGCTTCATCAGAATTTAGAATTTCAAAATTTTCAAATTTCAGATCTCCGGCATGAATTGAATCACCTAACTTTAGATTGGTAACATCAATTTCAATGTGCTCTGGAATATCCACAGGCAAACATTCAATCTCAATTTTATGAAGTGTATGCTGAAGAATGCCGCCTTCTTTTATACCTATCGGTGTTCCTTTCAATTGAACGGGAACTTCGATTTGAATTTTTTCTCCTTTTTTAAGACCGAGTAAATCGATATGAACGATTTGTTCGGTAACCGGATCAAATTGTACATCCTTAACAATGCATTCCAACTCATCTTGTCCTTCGATATTCAAAGATATTAAATGTGTTTTTGATGTAAACACAAGAGGATGTAATGCTCTTTCTGATACATCTATTGCAAGTGGATCATGATGTTTTGAATAAAATATTGCAGGAACTCTTCCTTCTTTTCTTAAAGCGCTACGTGATGCTTTATCGATCTTTGTTCGCTTCTTAGCTTCTAATACTACTTTCTCCATTGTAACTCCGGGTCTTATTAACCTTTATCTATATTAAATAATGAACTGATTGATTCGTTGTTAAATGTTCTTAAAATTGCTTCCGCAAAAAGCGGAGCTGCAGTTAATGTTTTTATTTTTTCTGATTTATTTGGATCAAAATTAATTGTATCAGTAACAAATAATTTATCTATTTCACCACTATTTATTCTTTCAAAAGCCGGACCTGATAATAGTGGATGAGTTACTGCTCCAAAAATTTGTTTAGCACCTTTTTCCTTTAATGCTTTTGCAGCACCCACAAAAGTACCGGCAGTATCTATCAAATCATCCACAAGTAAAATATCTTTATCCTCAACTTCTCCAATTATATTCATCACTTCAGCCAGATTTTGTTTCGGTCTTCTCTTATCAATAACAATCAAACCAGAATGAAGCATCTTTGCATAAGCCCTTGCTATTTTTATTCCGCCAACATCGGGGGAAACAACAGCAAGGTTATCTGATAAACTGCTTAGGTAATTCAAAAAAATTGAAGAACCATATAAGTGATCTACCGGAATATCAAAAAAACCTTGTATTTGTGATGCGTGCAAATCCATCGTCATCACTCTATCCGCCCCAGCCTTTGTTATAAGATTAGCCATTAATTTTGCTGTTATCGAAACACGCGGCTGATCTTTTCTATCCTGTCTTGCATATCCAAAGTATGGTATTACAGCAGTGATTCTTTTTGCCGATGCTCTTCTTGCAGCATCAATCATTATCAGCAATTCCATCAAATTTTCTGCAGGCGGGTTAGTAGATTGAATTAAGAATACTTCCCTACCTCGAATATTTTCTCCATACTTTACCCAAATTTCTCCATCACTAAAGCGTTTTACCTCAAGGGCACCTAAAGGAATTCCAATTGAATCAACAATTTTATTTGCTAATGGAATATTGGAATTTCCAGCGAAGACTATAAAATCATTTGCTGACATTAGAAAAATCGCTTAAGTAATTAAAAATAGGCGTCAAATATAACCAAAGAGGTATGTTATGTCAATAAATAGAAGATAGAAGATTCAATGATATTTTTAATCTTTTTTCTTCTTTAAAAGGTAAAAAATAACGATTATAAGCACAAAACCAGCTAAATAGTAAATCCAGTAAGGAGTTTCTTTTAGTTTAAAGGGTTTAAATGTTACTAAAATCGTCTTACCTCTTCCTATTTCAGATAAGGTATAAGACCAGGTTAAGATATTGCCGGATTTACCTGTTGCATTATGAGTTATAATTTCACCACGAATATCATAATTGTATGTTACCCTAAACTGATCGCCGTTGATTCCAAAACCAGTAGTTACCGGCGGAATAAACTGTGTAAACACTTTTTGACCGGCGGCTCCATCTTCTAATTTAAAGTTTGATTGAGAAAAAGCATGCACTGTGTTTAAAGAATCAATATTATTAAAACTTAAATCTATTACAGCATGTATAGTTGAATCTGTTGTATCTGCATTGGTTTGCACATTCAACATCTTAATAAATTTGGATGAAAATTCTTTTTTAATTGAATCGGGATTGAAAATTTCCAGCTTTAATATCGTTGCAACATTTGATGTATCAGTATACTTCATCCAATAATCTACCTGCATTTTACCGGATCCATCGGGATATATTGTTACATTCTGGATATAATTTAAACAACTTGTTAGCGTAAGAATTGCGAGTACAGATAGAATAATTAATTTCTTCACGGTTATAACAATATTTTAATTTTACAAGATTTAAGATTATTGTGTGTCAAATTTATAGAAGATTTTTCAATAATTCATTATGTTTGTGCGCATTATTTAAGGAAATGATATGCCAACTTATGATTATAAATGTTTAAGCTGCTCATACAAGTTCGAGGTTTTTCAATCAATGAATTCAAAATTGATTGAAGAGTGTCCGAAGTGCGGCGGAAAAGTTAAAAGATTAATTGGAGCAGGTTCGGGACCTATCTTTAAAGGAAAAGGATTCTATCAAACTGATTATAAGAATCCTACAAAATCCGGATCTGAACCGACAAAGTCTGTTGATAAAAAGACTTCAGGTGAATCTTCAAAAAAAAATGCCACAGAAAAGAAATAAATTCTGTGGCAGTTTAAGTTTATAAGATAAAACTTATTTAAAAATCCGCACCGATTGAAAAATAAAATTTGGGTTTGGAAAAATGATCTACATTATAAGCCCAAGCTACATCAAATCTTAACAGGAAGTAAAGAAAATAAACCCGCGCTCCAACACCTGTTCCCATTAACAGATCTTTGGAAATTAAATTACCACTTGAATCTTTACTGAATAGCTGCAATGATTTGGTATTGTTCCAGGCAGTACCGGCATCAATAAACGCGACTCCTAAAATATTACTGAACAGCAAAGGCAATCCACCGGTAACTAAATATCTTATCAATGGAAATCTAAGCTCATAATTCATTAAAAAGTATTTGGATCCAATTTGTTCTGAATAATTATATCCTCTTAACGGAAGTACTGCGGTTAAAAAAGCAAAATCAGTATTTGATTCGATAGGAATTTCTGATGTTGCAAATGATCTATTAATCCAATTTTCTATTCCACCTAAGAAAAACCTTTGTGCATTAGGTCCACCGGAATATCCTCCAGAAAATCTAATGACAAAAGAGTAATCAGTCCAAAATCTTAAGTAGGTTCTGTAATCTCCGGCAAGAGTGTAAAATCCTAAACGACTCTTTCCAATTCCAGGATTACCATAAGCATCAAAGCGATATCTTGTACCTTCAATTGGGGAAGTATAACCCCACAAAACGTTATCGTGCACAAATGCAAGCGACGGAACAAGAAAAGAAGTTTTTTCTTCCGGTATTGTAAAATCATCAAGGTTTTCACTTTGTACATTTATCCAGCTTAATCCTCCTTCAAATCTATAAAATCTGTTCAAAGGTAAACTTGCCGAAAGATATGCGCCGTAATTTCTAAACCGATAAAGATTAATAAAACTTCCTCTTACCAGATTTACAAATCTTGCCGTATGAAATCCTTGAATACCATATTTGATTCTACCGCCAAGGTAATAATATGCTAAACCATAATCACTATTCTTCAGATCAATTTGCAACCCTGTTTGTGCGATAAGGCGATGATTGCCAAGAACATCGCTAAAAGATAAAATTGTGGTTCCGATTAAACCATAAAAAGTACTGTAGCCGGCATTTGCATAAATAATATCAGGACCAAAATTTATTTTGTATGGATTTACAATATAGTTCCCATTTTTATCAAGATTATTTTTAGGGATGAAAAGCGAATCATTGGCATAAACTAAATTTTGAGTTGTATCTTTTGAACCAAATATAAATTTAGAGTAATCAGCGACGGTGGATCTTTTTGATGTATCAGCTTCTAAAATATCACCAGTAAAAATTTGTATCTGATCATTTTCTTTGGGTTCTTCAATTGCCACACTTTTATTTTCAAGTACTTCAGGAAGTTGTACTTTTTTATTTCTCTGCTCAGTTAATTTTGAAATAAAAAGAGTTGGTTTAAGTGTGTCCATTCCAATTTTTTGTTCAAATGGATTGTTCATTAAGAAAATTGTAAAACTGGATTCATACAAAGAAGAAAACACTAATTTTTTAGTATCCTTTGAAAGAGATAGTTGATAAAGCCCGGTTAAAGAATTTGTAATCGGTCTAATCGGGTTATCAATAACAGATGCGCTGCTATCTTTTGCTTCTAAAGATTTTACATAGATGTTATTAATCCCGTTGATATCCGAAATTAACATTAAATTTTTTCCATCTGCTTCTTCCCTTGCTGCTGTCTCATCACTGTAAGGTAAATCTGTAATTCTGATAATTTTTTTTGTATCAAGCACATATTTATAAATATCTTTTTGGGAGTAATCGTGATCCTGAATTTTAAAGTATGAAGGAATATCTTCTTTGTTTACGAGATCGCCGCGATCTGAAGAAAAGTAAATTGATTTTCCATCGCTGGACCAGGATGGATCTGAATCACTAAAAATATCATCGGTTAAATTTTTAAGTGAAGAAGTTGCAAACTCGTAAAGATAAATATCTGATTGATGTGTATCCTGTCCCACAAAAGCAAGATATTTTCCATCTTCCGACCAGGTAACACTTTGAATTGCCTCTAATCTTACAGGAAGTACTTGCTCATCTTTAGATTCAATATCTATTATATGAATTGCATCATATCCACTGCTCTTCGCTGATAGAGCAATTTTTTTTCCATCAGGCGACCATGTTAATCCGGGAGTTAAAATATTTAATTCTTCGAAATCAGGTGATCTGTTTCCCTCGACAAGTTTATCTAAAATTTTACCATCAAGTGCGTCCATCAGGTAAACATCAAAATAAAAATCACGATTGGATATAAAAACAATTTTATCTCCTTGTGGTGAAAGTGTTGGTGATGTATTATAAAATCCATCATCCTTTTTGGGATTGGTTAATCTTTTTGCAAAAGTATCTGCATCATCTCTAATAGAAATATCCGGCCAAAAATTTCTTTTAATTTCTTTTTTCCATCTTATACCAAGTTCTTCTACATCTATACCTAAAGTTGCTTTTATACCTTCCTGAACATTTCCAACACCTTTAATTTTATTCAGCAGCTCGCCTATTTTTTCTTTGCCATATTTATTAGCTATGTAATAAAAAACAGATTGCCCACCGCGATAAGCAAAATATCCATCCAACCCATTAATATCCGGAAGGTATTCATTTATTGCAGCATCACGAATAAACATATCTGTATCCACATCCCAGCCCAATGATTCGTATTCAGCTAAACCTTCGCTAAACCAGATGGGGAATTGAAGTGAGATATTGTTTGATATAATATTTTGAATTGACCCGCCATAAAACATATCATTCATTACTGCGTGAACAAGTTCGTGATGAATGAGATGACGGAATTGTTTGTATGAACCTGTAAACTGAATTACAACACGATTTTTAAATAGCTCTGTAAAACCCTGAATACCTTCAGATAAATATTCATCAATAACATTTGTTTCCTGAAAATCATTTTGCGAATTGTAAACTATTATCGTAATGCGGCTGTTGATTCTATAATTAAATGTTTTTTGTATTGATGCAACAGCTTGCTCAGCAGTTTTAGCAGCAAACTCTGTAATTGTTTCACCGCCATTGGCAAAATAAATATCAAAATGATTGGTTTGTATGTAACTCCATTCGAAATTTTTTGTTTGCACTTTATTTTTACCAAACTGAGCAAACATAACCCCCGGTAAAATGAAAAATAATAAAGAGATTATTTTAATAGTTTTCATATTAATCCTTTTGTTCAAGAATTATAAAATCTAATTCTGATCTTTCTTCATCAACACGAACTAATTTTACATGAATTTTATCACCAAGACGGTATTGCTTTTTTGTACGTTTGCCAACTATGGCATATTTTTTTTCATCATACAAATAATAATCATCATCAAGATCGCGTAATCGAACAAGACCTTCTGCTAATATATCTGTAATTTTAACAAAAATTCCAAAATTTGTAATACCAGAAATTATTGCCGAAAATTCACTGCCCTGATGATTTTTTAAATACTCAATTTGTTTTTGTTTAATACTAAATCTTTCAGCATCTGTTGCGTTACGCTCGCAGGCAGATATATTGTCGCAAATTTCATCTAATTGTGCAAGTGAATACATTTGACCACTTACATTATTTGTATAATTATAAATCAATCGATGAACAATCAAATCGCTATAACGCCTGATAGGTGATGTAAAATGTGTATAATACTTAAATCCTAAACCATAATGCCCAATATTATTTGGAGAATAAATTGCTTTTGCCATTGAGCGAATAGCTAATTCATTTATCAAAGCTTCTTCTTCTTTTCCCTTAGCTTGATTTAACAACGCTTGAAACTGATTTGATTTTGCTGTTGAGTTAGGATCGAAAGAATACCCAAGTGTTTTTACAAATCTTGCAAACTCATTTATCTTTTCTGGGTCGGGATTATCGTGCACACGATAAACAAATGGTTTTACAGGGCCAGACTTAGGCACTGCAACATTCATTGCAACTAATTTATTTGCAAGCAGCATAAACTCTTCAACAAGCATATTGCTTTGCTTCATTTCCTTTAAGACATATGAAACCGGAACACCATTTTCATCAAGTGTAAACTTTACTTCAGGAGTTATAAAATCAAAACTACCTTCCCGCATTCTTTTGCTTCTTAATGTTACTGCAAGTTTGTTTAGCTGCAGTATATCATCAACAAAGTCACCCTGTTCATCTGTAATTATTTTTTGAACTTCCTCGTAAGTAAATCTTCTTTTACTATTAATAATTGTTTTATGAATTTTATAATCAATAACTTTTCCACGAGGAGAAATTTCTACGATTACAGAAAAAGTTAGTCTATCTTCATATGGCACTAGTGAACAGACGAGATTAGATAGTTTTTCCGGCAGCATGGGAATAACTTTTCCAACGAAGTAAACACTGTTGCCTCTAATCAAAGCTTCTTCATCCAAAGCAGAATCTTTTTTTACATAATGGGAAACATCTGCTATATGAATTCCAACGGAATAATTTCCATTGCCAAGCTTCTCAATTGATAAAGCGTCATCAAAATCTTTAGCATCTTCGGGATCAATGGTAAAAACATTTTTGCTTCGATAATCTAATCGTTTTTTAATTTCATCTTTTGAAATGTTAACATCAATATTATCTGCTTCAGAAATCGCAGCAAGATTAAACTTATATCTTAAATCAAACTCGCGTGCAAGTGATAATATTTCTGTATCGTGTGAACCTGATTTACCCAAAACCTCAATTACTTCCCCTTCCGGATTAAGACCCGGAGTTTCCCAATTAAGGTTGCCCACAACAACTTTATCGCCGGGCTTTGCACCATTAAGTTTTGATTCATCAATATAAATATCGCGGTGGATTGAAGGATCATCAGGTGAAATGAAATAAAAGGATTTAGATTTTTTAACAACACCTACATATTCTTTTCGCTTTCGTTCTACAACACGAATTATCTGTCCTTCAATATTTTTACCTTTTTGTTTTGCAAACAATTCAACTTCAACAATATCGCCATCAAATGCGTTTCCAAGATTTCGGGATGCAACAAAAACATCTCCTGTTTTATCATCGCTTATATTTACAAAGCCGTAACCATTTCGATTAATTTCCAACCTTCCTTTTAAAATATTGGACTGCGGAAGTTTATTTAACTGGTATCGTTTCCCCGAACGTATAAGAAATGATTCCTTCTCCAGCTTATTTAAAGCAGCTTTCAACGATTCATATTCGTGATCCGAAGTAATGTTTAACTTACTTGCGATATCTTTTGCTTTGTAACCTCGTCCCTGGTTACGATTAAAAAATGCTATTAATTCTTTTTTCATTAAAACTCAAAATTATATTTTACACCAAGTTGATTAAATAAAGGATTATTTATAGAGTTAAGTTGATTTTCAGATTCTTTTCTTTCCAATCTTAATTGAAATCTTTGTGTAATTGGATATTCAATCCTAATATTTGCACGACTAAGATCCTGAAATACATCTGTTGATCCGCCAATTTCATATTTAAATTTTCCTGCTTTACCAATCAGGTTAAATTTTGTTTCTGTTCCGATTTGTCTTAACTGAACACTTTTTACGTAATCACCTAAGTACTGATTCAAAAACCCGCCTAAAACTGAGCCGGCAAGTGTTGTAGCCGTAGATGCAACTGCATTTCTTTCCTGTTGCGTAGCACCATCAGCAAACTTACCAGTTATTATAAAGAAAAAAGCATCCGATGCATTTTTAGTTGGATCTTTTTTATCCTCTTCGATATTTTGTTTACCAATATATACTCCGATATTATTTTCATCTTTCATAAAATTTTGATTAAGCTCTGACAGTGGACCTTTAAGTTTAATCTTTACAGCAACTTCCTGCTCGGTGTTAATATTTTTTTCATCGGCAGGATAATAATAGTCCTTGTAAGTTCCGATAATATCAATAATCGGGTTATAAAGTTTTTCAAAACTTACATTACCAACAGCTTCAAAAGTTTTGATAAAAGATATTTTAGATCCTTCAAGAAGTTTAAGCGAACCACCGGACTTCGTTTTTCCATCAACTGATTCCAGAGAAAAATCACCACCTAAAATCAAATTTAAATTCTGGTCAAGTTCTTTGGATAATACCACGACAACTCCGGCTTCTGTAGTAAGTTTTATATCTATGGTATAATCAAACTTGGAAGATTCAAGCACGGAAGTACCGTTACCATTTTTTTTATTTGATAACTGAATTAAGCTATCTAACTCATTAGATAATTTATTCTCTTCGGTATAATAATCTTTATATCTGTAAATAAATCCGGATGAACTTGAATAAGCAGATTTACTAAGTGGTATGGTAAGTTCTGCAACAGTTACATCAATAGGCAAATCCAAATATGATTTTCCCTTGTAAGATGTGTAAACAATATCTCCACGTGTCTGTAATGCAAGATCACCATAAGCATATTGATTTGAAGATTTAGAAGTTTCATCCAAAACCTTTAGATCACCATTCAGTTTCAGATAAGATGAATCAGGACGGAAGTTTTTAAATTTAAATATTCCATCGCCTTTAATTACTCCGCCGTATTTTGTACCCTGAATATTTTTTAATTCAACACTTTCAATTGTAACAACCTCATCATCAATCCAAACTTTGGTATTTAAATCATAATCCATGTTATTGTTGTTAACTTTAAATCTTGTGTCTTTAATGCTGAAATAACCTATGGCTGAGGGTTTTGAAATTTTTCCGGTTACATATATATCAGTTTCAAGTTTACCCTTTTGAAATTTAACATAGGGAAAAATTTCAGAAAGAGTACTAAGATCAAAATCAAATGCTTGAATAGTAAGATCAAGCTGCTCGTTTAATTTTTGGGTTGAATCGAGTTTTGTTGTTAAATCTAATGGAATAAATCCTGTTGCAAGAATTTTAGGCGAATTAAAATTATTAAGCGAATCAATAAATCTAATATCAGTTTTAAGAGAATTATTAGCATAATCAAATTTGGAAACCAGCGTACCAAAACTGCTGTTTGCATAAATAATATTATTAAAGTTTGCATTTACAGAAAACCTGGGATCTGTAAAATTGCCGGTTAGTAATCCTTCAATTTTTATATCCGATTTAAATTGTCTGTTGGGGGCAAGACCTATTAAATCGTTTGTTAATTTTTCACCACTGATATTATCAAATAAAATCGAAGTGCTGTTATCTCCTGTGGAACCGAATGCACCTTTAATAGTTATAGCTCCATCAGCCGTATTAAGAAGAAAGTTTTTAAAATTAATTGTTTCATCTGAATATGAAATCAGAATATCCTCAGGGTTATAAATTTTTAATTTGTTATAATTAATCTCAAGCTTACTTAGATTAACATCCATTACACTTCCATCAAAAACAGCCAGCCCATTTAATTTAGCTTTTGCTTTATTCTCATAATCGCCGCTTGCATTAAAAGAAAGTTTTGAGCCGTTAAAATTTATTTTGCCTTTAACATTATAAATGTTGCTGTTAACATATAATCTTTCGGAGGACAAGTTTATGTCTGCATTTATATTCCCCTGATAACCATTAATTAAATGATTATTTAATACACAGCCAAATTTTGTATTAACAATAAAAAATACTCTTTCGTTACTCCAGAATTTCAAATAATTAAAATCAGAATTTAGGACAAGCGAAAGTGAATCTTTTTTTGATTTAATATTTCCATCCATCTGGCCATCGATCTGCAAATTATCTTTGCCAAGATTTAGAGTAAGAGACTCTTTAAAATCAAGTAGATAATCAAGATTGAAATCAGTTACTGAGTTAATATTATTTTTTACCGGAATATTTTGTGCATCCGAGAATGGCGCATTCTTAACGAAGATCGGGTTAATTTTTTCTTCAAGTGTTTTTTGTAAAATATCAGCTTCGCGGCTGATTACATCTCCCAATGTTGTAATCGAATAATTACCGCTTATTGTAAAATCTGCAATATCCGAAACTATATTAATAATTTTTTTTCCGTTATCATTTCTTCTTACATCAAGAATTAATCTTGTGCTGTCAATTTTAAAATCGCTAAAGCTGGAATTTTTTATATCAGTAACCAGAAACAGATCCATACTATCCGGATTAAATCCCTGGCCGCTTGCATCAATCACCAAATTTATCTTTGATTGAAGTGTCGTGTCCTGTAATATGCTTCCTAAATTTAACTGATTTACTTTCCCTTTTAATTCATACGTTGGATCTTTTGGGATCCTGAAATCAATATCAGCATCCAGATCAACAAGAAGTGAATCAGATGCGATATTAATTGATGTTTTAATAATCCCGTCATTAGCATTGGAATTAAGCTTTATACTTTTTAAATATTTATCACCTATTCTTGATTCATCAGCAGCCAAAGACATTTGCAATTTCATATTCTGAGGGTCGGTGCCGGATCCTGATATATTAATCTCAGAATTAAAATTAGTTGGTATTGAAATAAATGAGCCAAGGTCTAATTTTTTTGTGAATAATTTAATATCATATTGCATATCAGGTTTTGTAAAATTCAAAGCTGCCACACCGTTCACACTTCCTTTATCAGTTCTGATTGCAAAATTCGATTTGAAATCATTTGGATTTCCCCGATATGTAAGAGTATCAAATCTAATAACACCTAACTCCTTAAAATCAGGAACAGCAATTCCTTTTAATAACTTAGCAGGATCATCCGGTGACAGATAAGAATTTCTAAAAGATAGATCAACAAACATTTTATTGGCATCAAGTAAATTTTTTAGATTTGCTGTTGCTTCAAGTGAGGTGTTATTAAAAACCACATTAAGTTTTTTTACATTAAGATCATTCAACGTTCCGGCTGCTTCAAAATCAGCACTGATCGTTCCGCTTAACATTTCCATCGGCGGAACATAAGTTGTAATTTCTTCAAAATTAATCTTCTCTGCATTAAGTGATAATCTAATTGGAGCTTCGCCCAATTTTTCCATTGAAAAATTTTTTATTACGTCTATGTTTGATATTCCTGCACTCAATTCAAAATTAGATTGATCTGTAACAATATGTAACTTATTTATTCCCGCAAGCTCTGGAGTTAAAAGAATTGTACCGCTTAATTGTTTAAGATTAAAAAACTCAAAGTTTGGGTTAAAGGAAATGTTATCAATCGTCAAACGATATTCATACTTATTTAAATCTACAAAAGCATTAAAAGAAACATTAAGGTCTTTAATTCTCAAATCATCCATGTTCATTGTTGGATAATAAACCACGCTTCCAACTTTGTCATACTTTTGCATTGAAAAATCTACATTCTTTAATTGAAAGTTAGCTACATCAATAGCAAATGGAAATTCTGAGCTTGTTGTATCAGGTTCTTTGGATGGCGGAAATATTTTAAGAAGATTTAACTGACCATCACTTTCCTCAACCAATTTTATTTTCGCATCACTAAGCTCAAACTTTCTAACATAGATTTCTTTAAACAAAATTTTAAGCGGACTTGTTTTTAATTCGATACTTCCTGCATGAACCACAGTATCGTTTTGTGCGGACATTAAGTTGGCATTTGTAATTTTTAAAGACGTAAAAATTGTTCCTTCAATTTTATCAATTGAAAGTTTACCGTTAATCTCTGCATTAATAGTTTCAACAACTTTATCCCGCAGCCAATCCTTAAACATCTGAGTTTGCGAAATACCAAAGAAAACCATCAGCAGCATAAAAATTGCAACAAAGAAGTAAACAAAAATGTTTACACCATATCGCAAAGCTTTTCTGCCTTTGCCAATAATTTTTTTTGATTCTGCTTTAACTTTTTCTTTGGACACTAATTATTATAATTCCTGATTATCTTCTGAATAATTTTAGAAGTTGATTGATCATTTACAAACTGGATTGTTTTAACTTCACCTCCATTAGCTTCAACCACTTCTCTTCCAACAATTTTATCAATTGGCCAATCCGCACCTTTTACTAATATATCCGGTATCAATTCATTTATAATTTCAGCGGGAGTGTCTTCCTCAAAAAAAGTTACATAATCAACCGGCTTTAAATTCGAAACTATAAAAGCTCTTTCTTTAAGCAATAAGATTGGTCGTTTATTTCCTTTAATCTTTTTTACCGATTCATCGGAGTTTAATGCAAGAATAAGTATGTCGCCCAACTCTTTTGCTTTAATCAAATAATCAACGTGGCCGGAGTGAATCAAATCAAAAACACCATTTGTAAAAACAACTTTTTTGCCTTCCGCCTTAAATTGTTTTCTTAATTTTTTAATTTCTTCTCTTGATTTTAGGTTACTCATTTATTTTCCATAAATATTGTATCAAAAAGTTTATCAAGTTCAATTGGAACGATACCAACTTCTTCGCATACAATTCCGCCCGCATAATTTGCAAGATAAGATGCTTCAATAATATTTGCTCCTGCTGCAAGTGCAATTGTTAAAGTAGAAATAACTGTATCACCTGCACCGGAAACATCTGCAACTTTTCTTGCTTTGGTAGGCATTCGTTTTTCTGGTTTACCTTTTTCAAATACTGCTATGCCGCTTTCGCCAAGAGTTAATAAAATATTTTTTGCGTTAAGTCTTTTTAATAATTCATTTCCCGCATAAGTTATATCAGAGTCTGTTTTTATTTTCATACCAAGTACATCTTCAGCTTCTTTTCTGTTTGGTTTGAATACAGTAACATTTTTATACGAAAAGAAGTTATTAAACTTTGGATCAACAGTAATAAGTTTTTTGTTCTTGTTCGCTAATTCTATTATCTGCTTAATTAACGATTCGGAAAGTACACCTTTATTATAATCTTGCAGAATTATTCCATCAACACTTTTAATGATGCTTTTTAAGTAATCAAATATTTTCTTTTGCATAGAATCATTAATAGTAGCTTTACTTTCTTTATCAATCCTTACAATATGCTGACTGTCAGCAATCACTCTTGTTTTGGCAGTAGTTGGTCTTTGGTCATCTTCAAAAATTCCGTGGTGTGAAATATTTGCCTCAGTTAATAAAGCATTAAATACAGTACCAAAATTATCGTAACCAATTACACCAACCGGTTCCGGCTGTCCACCAAGCTTTGCAATATTTAGTGCACAGTTTGCTGCCCCGCCAAATCGAAACATTTCATCTTCAACTTCCAGAACAGGAACAGGAGCTTCAGGAGAAATCCTTTTTACATCGCCCCAGTAATAAATATCAAGCATCATATCACCAATTATGGCAATTCGTTTATCTTGAAAATTTTTCTTTAATTCTTTTAATCTCTTTTCAGAAATTTTGATCATACAAATTCCAGATTAGTTTAAATATTTGATTTAAAAAATAACTATAAATATTGAGGGTAAAAAGTGAGGAAAAAAGA
>DAIRCT010000011.1:1825-29935 GCA_036796535.1 Ignavibacteriaceae bacterium | reverse complement strand
ATAACACTTTTTAGAACTTATAATATTCTCCATTTAAATTATATCTGAAAATTAATTTGAGCTGATGGCATAAAAAACCATTGCTTCGAAGTAGTAGACATTACCTCGTTTAATATTTTTGCTGAGAGCAAAAGTTTAAACTGATCATTTAATGTTATAGCAATACCCGGATTGAAGTAAATAAACCCTGTAACCATATCTGATCTTTTATCAATTTTTGTATATGTAATAGGGAATGGGAACAAAGGATAACTATATGTGCCGGGATCATATCCTAAAAGATTCTGAGTGAAATATCCACCTATTATAAACCAATTAAAAAAACTGGAATCATAAGAAGAATTAACTGTAAGTGTGGCGAATGGATTAATATTTGTTGTACTTCCTTTATCAGCAAAGATATCCCAGGATTCATCACTTCCAAATATTGAAGTTGTTTTTGTTTGTACAATAGTTATCGCTGTAAAATCATACTCCTGAACGGTGAAACCCAAATCGAATCGCGCAATGTACTTTTCACCGTGATTATGAAATCCAATTCCGAAATTTCCTCCCAGTAAATAATTCTCTTTGTCTTTAGAATAATTCATCCCGCCAAAGATTGAAACACTTTTGGAAACTTTAATATCAAGGTCTAAACCAGCAGTATATTTGTATAAACTCCAATCAAGATTATTTTTTTTCGCTTTATATGTTGTGCTATCATCTAATCTAAAAGTACCAGTATATTTTCCATCAGTTGAACCTGAAATTTTACTTTTGGTGTTAAGGTAAGAAAAGTGCGGTGAGATTGTAACACTTCCAACATCTTTATTAACATTTATATGAGTTGGCGGCGGAACAATTGGTGCGTTTACTTCGACATCTCCTAAATAAATTGTCTGCTCAATCGTACCACAACCAAAAAAGTAAATGAGGTTGATGAGTAAAAAACTTATGCTCAGAATATTAAAAAATCTTTTCTTCATGATTGCACCATTAAATTATTTTCTCACTAGCATAATAAAATATGGTCAATCTATTAATGTCAAAAAGATGTCATAGAAATGTAAAAACTAACGCAAGTAAAAATAAAAAGGCGATTTTGTTAATCGCCTTAATAATTTCTAAATAATCTATTAACGGATTTTTTACTTTTTTATCTTAGCTAGTGGATTACCAATTTTAAGTTTTACTAATCCGGATGAAGTGCCAATCCAAAGATTTGTTCCATCAAAGAAGAGTGATAAAATATTTGATGTGGTTATGTTTAATTCATTAAGATCTATTGGAGTTACTTTTTTTGTGCGGCGATTAATTAAGTACAAACCTTTGCCATATTCTTCTTTATCATTCTTTTTAAATTCATAAACTCCTGCCCAAATGTAGTCGCCTGTGCGAGCAAGACAGTAAATTCCGTTGCCGCCTAATCCACTTGCTTTAGAAATTCTATCCCATTTTAATTTTCTATCCCACACATAAATGCCGCCAACATTATACTCCGGTGATTCTTTTGTAACAAATTCATCGGTACCAAACCAGATATTATTTTTTTCAAAAACAAAATCAGTAACAGAAACAGAATTTCCTTCACCGTTAAAATTTCTTCCTTTGTTATTTATAAAAGTCCACGCAGTGGGATCATCAATACTTTTTTTTGTAACATATTTATGCATTCCGGATTCTGCGCCAAACCAAACAACACTATCACCTTCAAAAACAATATTGTTAAAATTGTTTGTCTTCTCGTCGCCGTTAACAACTTTATTATAATCTGTAAACTTATTTGTTTTTACATCAAGAACGGTAATGTTACGAAATCTGCCAATCCATAGTCGGCCTCTTTTTTCATCATAGTTTAAACTTCTGATCCAGTTGCCAAACTCACCACCCTGTGCAAATTTTCTTTTCGTCCACTTATTTGTTCTTCGTGAATAGATATACAGACCTTCATTAGCACCCGCCCAAACAAAATCTTTATTTGCAGCGACACAGTGGAATAAATCATTTTCAAGATTTCCACTTTTGCTTGAGTAATTAGTCCACTTACCATCCTTAAGCGAGTATTGATAAATGCCCTGCCCATAAGTTGCGATCCAAAGAAAATCTCCTTCGCGTTTTATATCATTGATTTGTGCTCCTTCAAGATAAAGCTGGGATTCTATTTGTGAGAATGATGTTGATACAAAAAGCAATGTGGATAAAAAAAGAATTTGTATCCTGGCAATAGTTTTGATAAGTAATTTTATTTGTTTACTGATGATTGACAATATGGAATTCAGGATTATTATGTTGAATGTTTTTTTCTACAAACTTTGTGTTAAAATGATTTTCAAATCCTTTTAGGATTGCTGCAGCTAATTTAGAATAATCAATCTCATAATTCAGTGCAGTTTTTAAGTCTATTGTCGTATCAGAAATTTCTTTTAGTATCATTTCTTTTTTTGATTTATCAATATTCAGATAATCAACTATTTTTTTATGATACTCACCACATAGAATTGAACCGTGCTGAAGAATTACACTGCCGATTTTTCTCTGCGCACTGCCAACTAACTTTTTCCCCTTAAAATTCAACTCACTTTTTGCAGATACTGCAAAACAAATTGTGCTAATCTCTGATTTATAAAATTCTTTAAAATCAGGTTGGGAATGTTCCAAATCAATATCAGATAATCCCGGATCAAATTCAATTAACCCTTTTCGCAAAGCAAGATTTATTTCGTTATAAATATTTTTTGATGATGTTAAATTATCTGTTGGATAAATCACAGAGTAAGTTAATTCCTCTGAATGAAGAATTGCCCGTCCGCCTGTTGGACGTTTAACCACATCAATATTTTCTACTTCGGTTTTTTCCAGATTAACATCATCAAATGATTGATTGGCACCAAGAGAAATGCAATAAGGATTCCATCTGTAAAATCTTAATACTGCAGTTTGAGGATCAAAGTTTTGTGCAAGCCAAATATCAAAATCCATATTGTACTTGCCATTGTTTACCCCGGAATTAATGTACTTCCAGATCATTTACCGATTATTCCCCGTTTGCTTGTACGAACAAACTGAATAATTTCCTGAACATATTCATTTGATGAAAATTCTGATTCAGCTTTATTAACACCCTGCGTTACATTCAAACCAGAATTATAAATAAAGTCGTATGTTTTTTTAATCACAGAAATATCTTCTTCACTGAAGCCGCGTCTTCTTAATCCAACTTTATTCAGACCTTCATATTTAATTGGAAATCTTCCGCTCAATACAAAAGGAGGGACATCTTTAACAGCAATTGAATTTGCGCCGATCATAGAATGCCTGCCGATATTACAAAATTGATGAACTGCCGCTGTGCCGCCCATTATCACCCAATCACCAATTGTAACGTGTCCTGCTATCTGCACAGCATTAGCAAGAATTACATTATCACCAACTACACAATCATGTGCCACATGAGAATAAGCCATCAGCAAACAATTTTTTCCTACTCGTGAAAATCCGGTTTCATGAGTTCCTCGATGAAGTGTTACGAACTCGTGAAGAACAGTATTATCACCAACAAAAAATAATGTTTCTTCATTACCAAATTTTAAATCTTGCGGTTTATTAGCGACCGAAACACCCTGTTTAATCTTAACTTTATTTCCAACTCTTGCACCGTTATAAAGAACGGCACTTGGTCCTATTTCACAACCATTTCCAATTTCAACATCATCTTCAATAATTGTAAAAGGATGGATAATATTGTTATCGCCAATCTTAGCTTTGCTGCTAACTATTGCAGTTGGATGAATTGTGTTCATGCTTATTCTTCCACTTCCTTTTTAGGTCGATCAACTATGCCGGCCATAAAATCTGCTTCTGCAACAAGAACATCATTAACGTAAACTTTGCCAGCCATAGTAAATATTTTAGATTTTTTTTGAAGAAGTTCAACTTCAATAAAAAGCTGATCACCGGGAACAACTGTTTTTCTGAATTTTGCATTATTGATTTGCATAAAGTAAACAAGCTTCTCTTTAAAATCCGGCAGCGAATTTAAAAGTAAAATTCCACCTGTTTGAGCCATCGCCTCAATGATCAAAACTCCCGGCATAACCGGCTGACCAGGGAAATGTCCCTGAAAGAAAGGTTCGTTATAGGTAACTGATTTTACACCAACAACTTTTTTTTCTATTTCCAGACTGATAATCTTATCTACAAGCAAGAAAGGATAACGATGTGGAAGTATTCTTTCAATTGCATTGATATCAAAAACAACACCTTCTTTTTTAACGAATTGAAATTTCTTAACTAATTTTTTTTGCTGATAAAGTTTTCTGATTTGTTTTGCAAATTCAACATTTGCTTTATGTCCGGGTCTTGCTGCAAGTATTTGTGCTTTAATTGGAACGCCGATTAAGGCAAGATCACCAATAAGATCAAGTAATTTGTGTCTTACAGGTTCATTCTTAAATCGTAATTTTTTATTATTAAGAATTCCATCTTCACCAAGAGTGAACTTATTTTTTAAACCGATACGCTTACCTAATTCATCAAGCTGATTCTGATCTAACTTATGATCAACAATAACAACAGCATTATCTAAATCACCACCTTTTATCAGTCCTTGATCTGCCAGAGTTTCAACTTCACTTAAAAAACAAAAAGTTCTGGCAGAGGCAAATTCATTTACAAATTCTTTTTCCATATCAAATAAACCGGTGTGCTGACTTCCAAGTGCAGGATTTTGATAATCAACCATAACTGTTAATCTATATTTATCAAGCGGTAAGGCAACAATATCAACCTGCCTTGCTTCATCCGAATATGCAACTGTTTCTTCAATTATCAGATAATCTTTTGGTGCATCCTGTTGCTCAATCCCCGCTTCCTGTAAAGCTTTTACATAAGGCATTGCACTTCCATCAATAACCGGCGGTTCAATTCCATCAAGTTCTACATTAATATTATCAATTTGTAATCCGGCAATAGCCGCAAGCACGTGTTCAACTGTATGCACTTTAGCTTCACCAATTCCAATAGTAGTTCCTCTTGAAACATCCACAACGTTATCAGCAATAGCAGGTATCTCGGGGCTTCCGCCAAGATCAACCCGAATGAATTTAATTCCTGAATTAATTGGTGCGGGTTTAAATGTCATTGTACATTCTGTGCCTGTGTGAAGCCCGATTCCACTTATCGAGACAGGTTTACTTATAGTTCTTTGAAGTTCTATCATTATGATTCCGTATTTTTTACATTAAATTTATGTGAAAAAATAGCAAGATGAGTAACTAAATACAATTTTGAGGGTCACTGAATTTGAAGGTTAAATAAACGTAAGTTTTATTTATTTGATAAAAGTTCTTTTAAAGATTTAATTTGATTTTCAAGTTGCTTAATCCGTTCCACATAATCAGGAATAAATCTAACCTGGGCTTGCATTTTTTGATATGCTCTCATTTCCATTGCGGGGGAGCCCGAGTAATAGCCCGGTTTAAGGATTGATTTTGATACGCCAGCTTGTGCGGTTATCACAACATTATCACCAATTTCGATGTGACCTACCAAACCTGCTTGTCCGGCAAGTATGCAGTGATTACCAATCTTTGTGCTGCCTGAAACTCCTACCTGAGATGAAATAACAGTGTCTTCACCAAGCTGAACGTTATGAGCAATTTGTACTAGATTATCAATCTTACATCCGCGCTTTATTATTGTTGAACCAATTGCTGCACGATCGATAGATACATTTGATCCAAGTTCAACATCATCTTCAATAATCACATTACCAATTTGCGGGATTTTATGATAAACTCCTTTTTCATCTGTACTGTAACCAAAGCCATCGCTTCCAACAACCGTTCCCGGATGAATAATTACAGTGTTACCAATTTTACAATTTTCTCTGATGCTAACGTTTGAAAAGATAAGACAGTTATTTCCTATCACTGTGTTTTCTGAAATAACAGTGTTATGAAAAATTTTTGTGTTATTCCCGATTATACAGTCTTTAGATATAACAACATTTTTTCCAATGGCAACATTTTCACCAAGCTTAGCAGTCTGGTGAACAAACGCGTAAGGATCAATTCCGGAAAGTGGAAACTCCGGTGTAAAATATTTTCTGATTATATCAAAGAAGGCCTTTTCAGGCGCTGAAACTTCGATGTAAGTTATGTCGTTTCTTGTTTTATTAAAATTAGTTTTTACAATTACTGCTGATGCTTTGGTGTCAGGAAAAAATTTTTCGTAGGAAGGAAGATAAAGGAATGTTAAATCACCAGGTTTTGCTTCTTCAATTTTTGCAACATTTTCAATTTCAAGATTCTTATTGCCAAAGATGCTGCCATTAATTAAAGAAGCAATTTCCTGAATTTTAATTTTCATTCAGCAGCTCAATTTATTTTAATTTAAGTCTGTCAAGCACTTTTGAAGTAAGATCGTATTGCTCTTTAGCGTATAAAATCATTATATCACCACTTCTATCAAAAACAAAATCATAATTATCCTGTTCAGCAATTTCTTTAAGCACTGTAAAAATTTTGTTCTGAACCGGCTTCATAAATTCATCTTGCTTCTGGAAAAGTTCACCGTTTGTACCAAATTTTTTTTCGCGGTACTGGGCAATTTGGTTTTCGATTTGAACGAGTGATGCTTCGGTTTCAGCTCTTGTTTGATCTGACATGATTAATTTACGTTTCTCATAATCATCATATTTTGTTTTCCACTCATTTTCCATTTTACTTAATTCAGTTTGCCATTCCTGAATCATGGCATCCAACTTTTGTCTTGCATCCTGAACATCAGGAAGATTATCCATAATAGTATCAGAATCAATGTATCCGATTTTAAGTTGTGCAAGGGAAAATGAGGAAGTAAATAATAGAATGGAAATGAATATTAGCTTTTTCATCACAAAACCTTTTAATAAAATTTCTAGATCAAATATGCTGAATAAAAAAATAAAGTTCTCTCCAAAAATAAATGGAGAGAACTTTATCAGGATAAATAATTATTTGGTTCCTCTTTTAAGATTATCCAAAACTTTATATGTAATATCAAAAGCAGAATCAGCATAAAGAAGAAGTATATCCCCGCTTTTATCAAAAACAAACTGCATATTTTCTTCTTTGGCAACTTTTTGAATTGCAGCATAAATTTTTGCTTTTACTGGTGAAAATAATTCTTCCTGTTTTTTATAAACTTCACCGGTACCCTGTGTAAATTTAGTTCTTCTAAATTCCATAATATCCTGCTCCATCTTAACAATCTTCTGCTGAGCTTCTAACTTTTTAGCTTCATTCATCGTTTCAGATTGTTTCTGATAATCAGCAATTGATTGTTGATATGATTGAGTCATAGAATCTAACTGAGTAGACCATCTGTTTGTTAACGCATCCAAATCTCCTTGAGCTTTTATAGCTTCAGAAAATTGTGTAAGGATAACTTCAGAATCAACATAACCAATTTTTAATGGTGTTTGAGCAAAAGCATTAATACTTAATAATAAAAATGCTAAACCAAAAATGTAACTTTTCACTATATTCCTCGTTCTTTATGATTGTACAAATTAATTAGAAACCTTTACCAAATTGAAAATGGAATAACCAGGATGGGTCCTGTCCATCAACAATTTTACGATCAAATCCATAACCAAGATCAAAACCAATTAAACCAATGGGGTTAATAAGTATCCTGGCTCCAAATCCCACAGATCTTCGCAGATCAAAAATATCAGTTTTCTGAAAACTTTCAAAAACATTTCCTGCTTCCGCAAATGCAAGTATCCACAAAGGAATTGGTTCTTGAGTAACTGATAATCTTATTTCTGCACCAAACTTAGCCATTACTCTTCCACCAATAACATTGCCCGCAAGGTTTTTTGGTCCTACAGTTCTATCGTCATATCCTCTTAACGAAGTAGTTGCAATTACCAATCCATTACCACCCATATAATAAAATTCAAATGGTTGGATGTTTGTCCCTGCAACAATTTCATCAATATATCCTAAATCAGCAATTGTATATAACGTAATTCTGTTTGAGTTAAATAATCTTCTGTACCATTCTGCGGTAAATCCAACTTTAAGATAATCAACATCACCGGGTAACGGTCCACCGGATAATTCAGCATCAAGTAAAATAGATGAACCTGTTGAAGGGAAAATTGGGTTATCAATATTTTTACGGGAGATCAATCCACCAAGTGTAAATTGATTTGATTTACCTTCTTTATAAAAATTCTGACCATTGATTACATTATTGTATTGATATTTAATTCTTCCCTGAACGTAAAAGAAATCATCAGGCCATCTTAATTTTCTACCAACTCTAATTGTAGCACCTGACTGTCTTAAATCATAAACGTACTGTTGTCTGGTATCAAATACTTCTGCGCCTACAGAAGTAGGTGTATCAAAAAGCCAGGGTTCTGTAAATCCAAGAGTAAATGTTCTATAGAGACTTCCTACTCCAAACTGCCAATTGAAGCTGAGAATCTGTCCACCGCCTAAGCGAAACGGTTCAGCAATAGAAAAGTTTGTTAGAGTAACACCAACAGCACCACTAAATCCAAAACTTCCACTATAGCCAACTGAGGCATTTAAATAGTCACTTGATTTTTCTTCAACATTAAATCCAACATCAACGGTACTATCGCTGGAAAGTTTAGTGGTGATGCCTTCGGCTCCATATAGTTTTTCAACATTAAAGTATTGAAGGTTGGCCAAATTCTGGACGCTTCTAAAGAGTAAACCGCGATTAAAGTAATCTCCGGGCACTGTATAAAGTTCTCTTCTTATTACTTTATCCTTGGTTTTATCGTTACCTGCAATATCTACTTTACCAACTTTAAATTGATTTCTTTCTTCAACTCTAATTGTTACATCTATTGAATCTTCCCCAACTTTTGTTTCTTTAGTTTGAAGATTAAAAGTTAAATAACCGTTATCAAGATAAAGTGCTGAAACATCTGATTGTTTTTCATTGCCGCGTAAATTTTGTTCAAGTTTTTCAAGATTATAAACATCACCTTTGGCAAAATCCAATCTCTCACTCAAAATAAATGCGGGATAAACTGTGTTGCCTTCCCAGGTAATATTTCTGATTTTATATTGAGGTCCCTCATAAACATTCATTAAAATTCTTACATCTTTTTTATCGTTAGAATAAATAAGTGAGTCAGATAAAATTTCTGCATCACGATATCCATTTTTACGATAGAATTTTATAATTGATTCTTTATCCTTTTTAAATTTTTCAGGATCAAATTTTCCGCTGCTCCAAAATTTCCACCACTTAGCAACTGATATTTCATCCATTGCGCCTCTTAAATCACCTTCATCAAAGTCCTTATTACCTTCAAAAGTAATATCTCTTACTTTGGTTTTACTTCCCTCTTCGATAATAATTTTAAGTAGCATTCTATCTTTAATTTTAGAAATCAAATTAGAAGATTTATTATCGCTTAGGTTGTATTCTGTTTCATATTCATCAGCTAAATCTTTTGTATTTCTCCATCTTACCAGGATATTATCTTTTACAGTATCAGCACTAAAGTAATTATAGTATTTTGTATTGAAGGTTGTATTAAAATATCCATCCTCTTCATAAAGTTTATTAATCCGTTGGATAAGCTTTGCGACTTCCTGTGGTTTAAGGATTGAGCCGCGAAGGAATGTTACTTTCTTTTCGATATCATCTGTACTTATTTCATCATTGCCTTCAATAACAACTTTTTCTATCCTTGGATATTCTGAAACTTTGATAAGCAAAAAAACACCATCCGCTAATTGCTTATCAATTAAAATTTGAACATCCGAAAAAATATTCAGAGCCCAGAGATTTTTAATAGCATTTATTGTTTTATCTCCCGGCACCTGTATTTCATCACCGACTTTTAATCCTGTTGATACAATAATTGTATTAGCATCAGAAGATTTGTTGCCTTCGACTGAAAGCCCAAGAATTTTATAAGTAGATCTTTGCTGCTGAGAAAAGATACTTACTGAAGAAATTAAAATTATGAATACTAAAAAATATTTAAGCAGTCTCATTCGAGAGGAAATGAACATTCTCAGAACCTTTTTCCTTTGCATTCTTCTTAATTTGTTCGCTTACTTTACCGAATCGTCTTTCTCTTTTCTGAAAAATTCGTATTGCTTCATACAAATCGTTCTTAGAAAAATCCGGCCAAAGTGTTTCTGTAATTATAAACTCAGAATAGGCAATTTGCCACAGCAAAAAATTGCTCACTCTAAATTCACCGCTCGTCCTGATAACTAAATCAGGATCAGGCATGTTTCTGGTAGTTAATTTTTGAGAAATTAAATTCTCAGTAATATCATTTAAGTTGATCTGCCCCTGACTTGCAGCACTGGCAATTTCCTTAATTGCTTCAAGCAATTCCCATCTGCCACTATAGCTTAAAGCAAGATTAAGCACCATCTTTTTATTATTCTTTGTCCTTTCAATATCAGCGTAAAGTTGTTTCTGTACTGCTGCTGGCAAAGAACTTGTATTTCCTATTGTCGTAAGACGAATATCATTATCATTAAGTTCATTTACTCTATCACGTAAACTATTTAATAATAATCTCATCAATGTGGAAACTTCATCTTTTGGTCGTTTCCAGTTTTCTGTTGAAAAAGTGTAGAGAGTTAAATATTTAACCCCGATTTCTGCACAAGCTTCTACAATCTCTCTTACGGTATCAACCCCTCTTTTATGTCCTGCAACTCTGGGTAAACCTCTTTTTTTTGCCCATCGCCCGTTTCCATCCATAATAATGGCTATGTGTTCAGGAATTTCACCCGATTTTTTAAGCGCTTCAACTAAATGCTCATCGGATGCCGGACTTTTTTTCTTCAAAATCTAATACCTATTATTGATTGAGCGTGCAAAGTTAATTTTACCACGCATGAATGTCAAGGTAACTTAATTATACTTTGTTTGGCAAAGAAGGGGGAAAAGGCAGGGAATTCCAAAGTTGAATTGTGAATTGTAACAAAAAAACTTTTCCACAATCAGAAGTTTATCCTGTAGAAAAGTTTTTTATTTTTTCTAAAATTTAAAAAATTTTTATGAGAATAAAACTTTGTTAGTTCTCATTTCATTTCTAATATTCAAACTTTGTCGATCTGTGATTTCAAATAATTTGATATTTTTTCTTGTTTCAGGATCTAATTCATCAAGTAATGCTTTTGCATATTTATAATTTAGGTTCGATACTCCAACAAATAACAATACTTTTTTATTTGATCCTCTTCGCTGTCTTTGTGCAAGATATGATAATTTATTTTTAATGAAAGATGGATCCTTAAAATCCTGATCCGTTAATGTTATACCGATTGCATAATTGTCTTTCTGTTTTGCTATAACATCAACATCAAATCCACCAATATTTGAAGGTTCGGGAAGATAAGTGCCGTATTTTCTAAAAACGGTCAAATATCCTTTTTTCCAGAACTCTTCCACTAATAAATCCACATCTCTTCTTCTTTCAGTATTCATATCATTACCTCCTTTATGATGCAAGAGGAATCAACGGAATGATCGGCGAAAACCTCTTTTTATCCATAACCTTTATGTTTGCGATTTTGCTATAATTAAATTTTTTGATTTCACTTGAGTGAAATACTTTGCCATATATCACTTTCGAACCATTCTTTTCAACTGATATATAATATGGCTCGATCATCGTTTCATTTAAACCATATAAAAATTTTACACTGTTTCTGTTTTTTATTGCCGATTTAAAAATCTCTGTTTTCATTTTTTCACCTTTTAATTAAACCATCTTAAAACGCCCGTTACCTTACCAACGATAGAAAATTCTTCTTTATTTTGGATAACAATTGGGTCATAATTTTTATTTTGTGGAATTAGTTTGATTACCTGATTTTTAAATTCATAAACTTTAACCGTCACTTCATCATTAATACGAGCTACAATAATATCTCCATTGCTGGCAATTGACTGCGGAGAAATAATTACTAAATCGCCTTCAAAAATTCCAGCATCAATCATACTATCTCCTTTAACTTTAAGTGCAAAGCAATTTTCCGATTTCTTTATAAAAGTTGGATCAATCAACACTGAGCCCTCAATATTTTCTTCAGCGAAGATCGGTGAACCGGCAGCGACTCTTCCAACAATCGGGATTTTATTATCTCCTTTTTCAGAAATATCGATATGGACAGAATTAAAAGATTCATCTTTAGTAATACTTATTCCTCTGCTTGCATTGCTAAGAATATTTAAATATCCTTTCTTAGATAAAGCATCCAGATGTCTTTTTACACCAAATGTAGAAGAAATGTCGAATCTTTTCCCGATTTCTCTTAGAGTAGGTGGATAACCGCTTTCCTGCTGAAATTGCTGAATAAAATTTAATATTTCTTCCTGACGATCAGTTAATTGTTGTTTTCCCATTATATTATCTTTTAATAATTTTAAATAGTGCTCATTTGTTCACTTCAAATATAGTGTACAGATGTTCACGTGTCAAGGGTTTAGGAAAAATTTTTTGTCCGGGGTGATTGTGGACAATTCAGAAGGAATGAGGGATGCTGAAAATTGTAATTATATAAAATAAAAAAAGGCATCAGCAAAAACCGATGCCTGAAAAAATCTGAGAACTAACTACTATCTATTAATTAACTTCAACAGCTTTTTTTTCTACTTTTGTAATCCAACCATGCGTATCTTCTTTTTCACCATAATAGATTGATGTTAACTCATTAAACAATTTAATATCAAGTTCACCTGGCTGCCCATTGTTAAATGACATATTTTTATCTTTATATGTAAGTGAGCCAATTGATGAAATTATTGCAGCTGTTCCTGTACCAAACAAACCTAAAAGATTTCCTTTATCATAAGAAGAAATAAGTTCATCTACAGAAATTTCTCTTTCTGTAACATTCATTCCCCATTCTTTAAGTATTTGGATAACGGATCTTCTTATTACACCTGGCAAAATTGAGCCATTTAATGCCGGAGTTGTTACTTCATCTTTGAAGTTTATAAATATGTTCATGGTACCTACTTCCTGAAGATATTTTTGTTCAAGTCCATCTAACCAAAGAACTTGAGTAAAACCTTTTTTTGATGCTTCCCGTGCTGCCAATAAACTTGCGGCATAATTTGCTGCGGTTTTGCACTCGCCCAAACCTTTTCTTACAGCCCGCACATAATCATCCTGGATTAATATTTTTATGGGTTTAAAACCTTCAGGATAGTAAGCGCCAACCGGAGAAAGTAGAATAACAAATTTATAATCATTTGATGGTCTGACTCCTAAAGCAGGATCCGAGCCGTACATAAATGGTCTGATATAGAGTGCTTCCCCTTTATTTGTTGGGATCCAATCACTATCAATTGAGATAAGTTCTTTAAGTGCTTCCAGAACAAAATCTACATCAACTTCCGGCATACAAATTCTTTTTGCCGAATTATTTAAACGTTGCAAATGAACTTCCGGTCGAAAAAGAACGACATCTCCTTTAATTGTTTTAAAGGCTTTCATACCTTCAAAAATAGTTTGTCCATAATGTATAAAAGATGTAGCGGGGTGCATTTGCAATGAATCTAAAGTTCTGATTGTTGGATTATGCCATCCTTTTGAAACGCTATAATCCATTTCAAAAATATGATCAGTAAACACCTGTCCAAAACCTAAATTTTTTGGAAGAACAATTTTTTCAGTTCTTTCTTTAATTAAATATTTAATTGGTTCCATAATTTTTCCTTCCTTTGTATTGAAGGGTTTTTAATTATTAAAATATTTGAGTTACAATATAGTTTTTATTTTTAAAGATGCAATTAACAAAATAGAATATTGATCAAACTAAAAAATCAACATCCACAAAACATAATCTAATATTAAAATTAGTGCCGCTGATATTACAAATGATCGAATCGTAGCCAGACCAACCCCCTCAGCTCCACCTTCAGTTTTAAATCCAATATGGCAACCAAGAAGCGCAGTAACACCGCCAAAAAATATTGTTTTTATAAGTCCTGCCACTAAATCTGACATTGTAAAAAAACGTTTAACAGAATTAAAAAAAACTGCTGATGATACTCCAAGAAAATAATTTGATACTATGTAGGCACCAATTACAGCTATTACATTTGCAAATATTACAAGTATTGGCATCATAATAATTGATGCTAAAAATCTTGGCATAGCTAAATATCTAACCGGACTAATTGCCATAGTTTCAAGTGCATCAATCTGTTCAGTAACTTTCATAGTGCCAAGTTCAGCAGCAATTGATGCGCCAACTCTTCCAGCGATTACAATCCCTGTTAAAACCGGACCAAGTTCTGTAATGATTGCCCGACTTGTCGCACCGCCTAAGAAAGATAATGGAGCAATTCCTTTTAATTGATATGCAGCTTGCCATGCCGAAACTGCCCCTGTAAAGATTGCAATGATAATAACGAGTGGAAGCGAATTTACCCCGATGTGTTCCATCTGATAAAGAATTATCTTTTTACTTTTTATTATCTGTGGAAAGCTTTTTATGATGCCAAAAAAAAGATTTGATATCTCACCAAACTCCTGAAGAAAGTTAAGAGTTTTATTACCAAGCTTTTGAAATATTAAACTTATCAATTCTTTTTTCCGAATTTTTACATTACAAACTTAAGTAAATTTGTTTCAATAATTGGATAGGATTTTGATAATTAAACGCAAATTATTTTCTGGAATAAATTCCAAAGTTATTTTCTTTATTACAATACAAATATTCAAAACGAGACACGGACAGGAATAATCCTGTTAATAAATAGCTTGTAAATATCGTTTTTATGAACAAAATTGGAATATAAATGGCACATTAGTTATTAGACAACAGATGATGATTCAATAAAATTATGAAGAAGCTGAAGCGTTTTTAATTGAAATTTTACATTAGTTTTTAATAATCTCTAGAAAAAGCAAGAGACATGATCTTGGAAAATAAGTTAATCAATCTGATGGATAGCGCTCCAATTGCCATCCTTACTTTTAACAAAGATGGCGCGATTGAGTATGTGAATAAATCTTTTAACGATTTAGAACTGCTTTATGGATTTGAATTTCCACAAAATTTAGTGGGTTCAAATGTGATGTTGAATAATTTATTTCCAAATCTTTCTATAACTGATGAACTTAATGATGTTTTGCGGGGCTTTCCATTTGAGAAAGAAATAAATTTTATAGAAACAAAATCAAAAGGATTGGCTCATATTATTGTTAAAGCCGCTCCTCTTTATGATGTTGAGGAAATTATTGGCGGGATATTAATTATTGAAGACTTAAAAGTATTAACAAAATCTCAGAAAGAATTTGCATTAAGAAATGATTTTATGGAAAATGCTCTCCATAATGTTTCTGATTTTTTTCTTGTGGTAGATAAACTTGATAGGATTCAATTCTTTTCAAAAAATATTGTCAATTTTATTAATGTGCCCGTTGATCTTATTCAGAATGTTAGTGCGGGCAGTTTATTTGATTCAGAAACTTCCCGTATCATCAAAGATTATTTAGAATACACCAAGCAAAACAGGATTGCCGTTACAGAAAAGATTGCATATGAATTTAGAGGCAATAAAAAAATTTTAGAGTGCCGTTTTGTTCCGCAGGAAAATTATAAGAAAGAAATAAGTTTTATTTATCTATTCTTTAAAGATATCACGGCTCTTGAAAGAGAAATTGATACACTTTATAAAAACGTAGATCAGTTAAATTTTTATCAGACCATTGCTGCAAAATCCAATAATGCATTATTCGTAATTAACTCAGATAACATTATTGAGTACTGGGATGATAATGCAGAAAAACTTTATGAAATTAATAAAGATCAAGCAATTGGAATTAATGCAAGCGATGTTGTAAGCATATTATCAAATGCCTTTTTAGATTCAATCCGGGTTAAGCTTAATGAAAAACAAGTTCACAGAATAATTCTTACTTATTTTGATAAAGATCGCGAGAAAAAGATTTATGAAACTTACTTTACATTTTTAGACGAGAAAAAAGAAAAGATCATAGTTAAAAGCATCGATATAACAGATAAAATCCACTTTGAAGAAGGATTAAAATTATCTTTAAAAAGTTTAAGACAGATTCTCGCAAAAGCACCATCAATGGTTTGCAATATTGATCAGGATGGACAGATTATTTTTACAAACAATGCTTTTCAGAAAGTGCTTGGATATACAGAAGAAGAATTGCTTTCCCGCAGTTTTTATGAATTAATTGACCCGGTTTATTTAGAAAATAATATTTTAGATGTAAAAAGTTTTATCGGTGATGAACCCAAGATTATTGATCTGCCAATAAGGACTAAGCAGGATAAAATTATTTTATTTCGCACTTCATTTTATTTTACCAGAGATAATGAAAATAAAATTCAGAACTTTAGCTGCTTCCTGGAAGAAATTAAAGAATCTAAATCCAGTGACGGAAATATAAATCTTTATAACTCTTTAGTTGATTCTGCTTTTGATGGAATAGCATTAAGCTGTGAAGGGAAAATCATAATTGCAAATAAATCCTTCGCTAAAATATTTGGATATAATAAAGGTGAAGAGTTAATTAATAAAGAAGTTATCGATCTTGCTTCCAATGATGATATACTTAAAGTAGCTGAATATCTGCGTCTGATAGAAAGGAAAAAAGAAACTCCCGCAAGATTTGATTTTTTAGGGAAGAAAAAAGATAACTCAAATATCCATACTGAGTTATCGGTTAGTTCATTTGAAGCTGCAAATAAAAGTTATATTGTTATGATAGCTCGTGATGTTACCGAAAGAATACGAGCACAACGGGCAATTAAAGAATCAGAAGAAAAATATCGTAACATCACCGAAAACATAGATGACTTTCTTTTTACATATGAAAGAATCGGTTTATCAATGCGTCCGATATTTTGTACTTCATCAATTCAAAAAGTTACAGGTTATACGCAATCAGATTTTCTATCAGATTCAAAATTATTTTTAAAAGTAATCCACCCAAATGATTTAAAAGTTATAAAACCTAAACTTATTAACTTGCTTAAAAGTCGTATTCAGCTTTCAAGCGAGTTTGAGTTCAGGATAATAAATAAGCAAGGGAATGTTGTTTGGGTAAGGAGTAAAATAAATCTTGTAAGATCGGGTACAGGAAAAATTCAGAAAATATTTGGTTTAGTAAGCGACGTTACATTTAGAAAAAGAGCTGAAGAGGAATTAAAGAAATCAACAGAAAATTTAATTAAGCTTAATGAAACAAAGGATCGATTTATTTCAATTATCTCACACGATCTTCGCACTCCATTTAGCTCGATACTTGGTTTTACAGATTTGCTTGTTAATGATGATGAACTTACTGAAGATGAAAAAAAACAATATGTACGATATATCCAAGAATCTTCACGTTCAATGCTGGCATTGGTAAATTCTCTTTTAGACTGGACAAGATTACAAACCGGTAGAATAAAATTTGAACCACAAAAAATTGATGTTACCAAAATCATTACTGATTCTATAAACGCCTTATCCGGAACTGCAATGCAAAAAGGAATTGAGATTGAAACAAAGCTTAATCAATATCTTTATCTTTTTGTGGATAAAAGTTTAATCACACAGGTTTTTAATAATCTTATTTCTAATGCAATTAAGTTTACTAATAAAGGTGGAAAAATTTCGATTTCAGCATGTCCAGCCAGTGGCTCAAGATTTATTCAGTTTAATGTTAAAGATTCCGGTGTTGGAATCAAAGAAGAAGATTTGCCAAAACTTTTTAATGTTGATTCTAAATTTACTTCTGAGGGCACTGCCGGCGAAAAAGGCAGCGGACTTGGACTTTCACTGGTAAAAGAAATTATTGAAAAACATGGGGGAACAATTTCTGTTGAAAGTAAATATGGAGTTGGGTCTGAATTTAAATTTACGTTACCAATTGCTTCGTCAAATATTTTAATTGTTGATGATAGCAAAACAGATAGATTACTTTATTCTAAAATTCTAAAAAATATTACTCCTGATTATAGTGTTGAAGTTGCTTCAAACGGAAAAGAAGCGATTGAAAAGATTTTACTTTCACCGCCTGCGTTAGTTATTACTGATCACGCAATGCCGGTTATGAACGGCTATGAGTTTGTTGTGGAATTAAAAAAGCTGGACATAAAAGGAAAACCACCTGTTATTGTTTTAAGCAGTGATATCGATCGTGCTACAATTAATGATTATAACGAAATCGGTATTGAGTTTGTTTTTCAGAAGCCCGTAAATCTTAGCAGTTTTAAATTAGCAGTAGAAAAATCCTTACAGAAAGGATTGAGCGGAGACTAAATTTCTGTTATTTGAAGTTCTTAAAAACTTAATTTCAACCTCCAAGATTTCGCTAATCCTGGAGGTTGATACAAATTAATTTTTCTTCAGCACAAATCCACAAGAAGGTGGAATAGTAATTTTTCCTTCAACTTTACCGAGAGATTTTATTCCTGCCTTTTCTGGACTAACTAAAACATTCCAATTTCCGGCAGGCAATTCGCTAACAATTTCCTTTAATGGATTTGCATTAAACAATACAATAAAATTTTCTTCATTATGGTTTAACTGGTAACCAAGAGAAAACTCATCTTTCAGATCAATAAATTTTACTTCATTATAAGTTGCTCTGCGGAATGAGTCAAATTCTTTTCGAAGTTCAATTAATCCTTTGTAGTAATTAAAAAGTTCTTTATTTGCTTCAGCATATTTATAGTTTATGTAGTTTGTTTCATTGTCTTTATCATAAGAGTTATGATCAAGCATCCCCTTTTGCGGATCATCGACTTTTACATTTGCTTGAATTACTTTACTTCGAGCAAATTCCTGCCCGCTATGTATCATCGTTATTCCTCTTGATGTAAGAAGAAACAATGCACCAAGTTTATTAAGTTTTAATTGTGTTGCAGTAAGCTTAGCATTTTTATCAACATTTTTGATAATCTCATCAGGTTTAACGTCACCTAAACCTAATCTTATAAAATCTCCAAAAGTATAACCATCGTGTGCGGCAAGATAGTTAACAGAATGCCACGGCTTTTGAAATAATCCAAGTGAATCTTTTGTTAAAGTTCCGTTAACATAACTTTTAATTCTTTCCGGTGAATTGTTTCCATACCATTTACCAAAAATCCAACCAAGTCCATTAACGGGATTTTCTCCTTTAATTCCATTTCTAATCTGATCATTCCAGGCACCCCATCCGCGCAAAGAAAATCCGGCAGGATCGTATCCTCCGCCCCAGGGCTCGCAAACAAAGATTACATCTGGATTTATTTTCTTTGCTTCATAAATAATTGTTTCGATAGTTTCCCAATCAATTAATTTTCCAAGATCAAAACGGAAACCATCAATATGATATTCTTTCATCCAGTAAAGAATGCTTTCAACAATTAAACGGCGAACCATTGGTCTTTCGGTTTTAAGATCATTACCGCAGCCGCTTTCTGCCTTAAAACTTCCATCAGGATTTAATCTAAAATAATATTCCTTATCAATCTCTTTTAAGTTTCCAAATTCATATTCAGAAAGATGATTGTAAACAACATCCATCATCACAGCAATATTTTCTTTATGAAAAGCTTTAACCATATCCTTAAAATCTTTTACAGCTTTTGCATCAGCACCGCTCCAGGTAAGCGGTTTAATATTCCTTACATTTTCAGCGTAGTAAGCTTCAGGTGCAAAAAATGCGGCGGTCATATATCCCCAATGATTTCTTTCGTAAGGATTCCAGGTATTAAACATTCCGCGTAAGGGCTGCTTGTATGGAATTTCAATATTTGCAAATTCTTGAGATGGCAAAAGTTCAACTGTATTAACACCAAGTTTTTTAATATAATCTAATCCGCCAGTTTTACCTTTTTCAGTAAGTCCTTTATATGTTCCTCTTTCTTTCACACCGGAAGATGGATGTTCAGTCATATCGCGAACATGCATTTCATAAATAATAAGATCACTCCAATCTCTCTGAATCCATTTATCATTCTGCCAATCGTAATTATTCTCTTTAACGATAATGGATTTTCTTGGAGTAAAATAATTATTAAAACTTGCAACGGCTTTTGCGTACGGGTCAATACAAAGCACTGCTTCTTGATCTTTATGCTTTACATTGAAGCCATAAAATTTTCCATAAAGTTCGCCAATAACAGAGGTCTCCCAAACTGCATTTTCATCCCTTGTCATTTCGTATTCATTCCCGGATTTATCATCAACATTTTCAAAAATTATTAGAGAAACTTTTTCAGCATTCGGAGTAAAAAGTCTAAAAAATGTTTTACCATCTTTAACAAAAGAACCAAGTTTTTTATTGGAAAAATATTTATCGAGTTCATTCTGCTGTTTTAGGAACTCGGGTTTTTGTTTTGATAAAATGGATTTTGATTTATCTGATATGAACAATGTACTACCTGTAAATGTTATTGTAATTATTATTATTAACGATTTGATTAAAAAAATTTTCATTCGTGATTCCTATAAAAATCAATTTTTATTCTGAATAGATTTTTCCATCCACAACCGGGGTAACACAAATAAGCGGGTTTTCAGGCACACTATATCTTTCAAAGATTTCTTCAAATAATTGAAAGTGCATTCCGCGTTTTTCTAATTTATGAAATTTATTATAACTCATAAATTTTCCATTCTTATCAGAAGGCGCATCAAATATAACCGCTTTAGGGTAATCTTCTTTTGCACGACTTTTTAGAAAACTAATTTTTCTATCATCGCCGCCTTCCATCTCATAAGAATATGCACGGAATTGTTCAACTATTCCGTTGTTTATAATTAAATAGATATTTAAAATAATTTCGTTCATCGTTAAAAGGTGAATTATATAAACAAACAAAACTTAGAACTATTGCATACACAAATGCAAACTTACACATTATACTTTCAATTGAAGAAATGATTGAATAATTGTTTGCTGTATATATTAAAATAAAACCTAAAAGAGATGGAAGACTAATAAATATTGCTCCAAATAGTAAAACTTTAGCAATTAGTTTTTCTTTCACAGCTATGTCTTTGCCATTTTTAGTTTTTGTCCTTGCAATAAATCTTATTAAAAGTATTATAGAAATTAAAATCGGCAGATAATATAATGTGCCAAATAAATCTCCTAATGGATAATGATAACTTGCATAAAGTATTGTACACTTTGCAACAACAAATTTTGGAATAACAAAAATGTAGTAGATTGAAAATGCGATGGCAGGAGTAAAAATTAAATATACTTTTGGCTTTAGTTCAATTTTATTAGTTAGATTAAGAACGAGTAATAAATTTAATGGCGGAAGAAAACTAATAATTACAAAAGCCATAAATGGATAAAATGAATCTTGTAATCCGACCTGACACATTAAAAACTCCATAAACTGATATGAAGCTAATAAAGTAATCATCAGCAAGGCAATGATGTGGATTCTGTTCTTTTCAATAAACACAAGTAAGTTGAAGAGAAGCAAAAACTCAATGCAGGCAAGCAGAAGCGAAATTATACCATTAAAATTCATATTATTAATTTAATCATTGAGAGCCCCTTGAGGGACGAAGCAATCTGAATGCTTTTATCCAACAGATTGCTTCTCCCATCAAAAGTCGGGATCAAAATGACATTTTTATTCTATTTCCCTGGTCCAATCATTTTTTCAGGACGAACAAATTCGTCAAACTGTTCCGCAGTTAAAAGTCCAAGTTCAACGGCTGCTTGTTTTAAGGTTTTATTTTCTTTGTGAGCTTTCTTTGCAACTTTAGCTGCATTATCATAACCTATATGAGGATTTAGTGCAGTAACAAGCATTAAAGAATTTTCAAGATGTTTTTTTATATTATTTTTGTTCGCTTCAATTCCAACAACGCAATGATCAGTAAAACTCTCGCAAGCATCAGCAATTAATCTAATTGAGTTAAGTACATTAAAGATTATTACAGGTTTAAAAACATTAAGTTCAAAATTACCCATTGCCCCGCCAAAATTAACAGCAACATCATTTCCAAAAACCTGTGCACAAACCATTGTCATTGCTTCAGCTTGTGTAGGATTAACTTTTCCCGGCATAATGGAACTTCCTGGTTCATTTTCAGGCAAATTCAATTCACCTAATCCACAACGAGGACCTGAGCCAAGCCAGCGAATGTCATTTGCTATCTTCATTAATGAAGCTGCTAAAGTTTTAAGCACTCCACTAAATTCAACTAAAGCATCATGTGTTGCTAAAGCTTCAAATTTATTTGGAGCAGTAACAAATGGTTTGCCCGTAATTTTTGCAATATGCTCTGCTGATTTAATAGCAAATTGTGGATGTGTATTTAATCCCGTTCCAACAGCAGTACCGCCAAGTGCTAATTCAAATAACCGTGGTAATGCAGCATTAATTCTTGATAGACCATTGTCTAACATCTGCACGTAACCACTGAACTCTTGTCCAAGAGTTAACGGTACAGCATCCATCAGGTGAGTTCTGCCAATTTTAATAATATCTTTAAATTCTTTTTCTTTTACAGCAAGTGCATCACGCAGTTTTGTTACCATTGGTATTAATCGTCTGAATATTTCTTCAACAGCGGCAATATGCATAGCAGTAGGAAAAGTATCATTGGAAGATTGAGCTTTATTCACATCATCATTTGGATGAATTGGTTTTTTGCTGCCCATTACTCCGCCAGCCATTTCAATTGCACGATTTGAAATTACTTCATTAGCATTCATATTAGTTTGTGTACCGCTTCCGGTTTGCCAAACCACAAGTGGAAAATGTTCATCAAGTTTTCCTTCAATAACTTCATCGGCGGCTTTTATTATTAGATCAGCTTTTTCAGCAGGAAGTGTTCCTAATTCTTTATTGGTAATTGCGGCTGCCTTTTTCAATATTCCCAATGCACGAATTAATTCTCTTGGAAATCTATTTCCGCCAATTTTAAAATTCATAACTGATCTTGCAGTTTGTGCGCCGTAGTATTTGTCGGCGGGCACTTTAATTTCGCCCATGCTATCTGTTTCAATTCTGTAATCCATTTTTTTCTCCCTGATATTTGATGAAAAATTTTTGTTATCTATTAATATTAAAATACAACAAATTTGTTTGAGATAAACTTTTAATAATGGAAAATTAATTATGTCTTTAAAAAAATATCTAAGTTAAATTTAATAAGATATGGTTTGAAGCTGAATAAAAACGCGAATTTGATTTATCCCTAGCTAAAGAATTGAGTTTAATAATCGCACAACACCCGGGCTAAAATTACCGGAATAATAAAAATTGCTTACTTGAATGTAAATATTGTTCTGAGCTAAGACAAAAATTAATTCTAATGCTCATTATGATAATCGAAATCAAACTTATTTTCTTTTTCTTCTAAAAACAGGATGGAACAAAATTTGACAAGTTAAACAGGATTTCTTTGGAAGAGTTTATTTTGAAAAGTTTTGGCTAATTATTGATTTAAGTCATAGAGATTTCTATTACCATAGACTTTATTATAAAGATTGATATTTTAGTTTTAGTCTTTTCTCAAATTTTTTGGAAGGAATTAATATTGATCTGTTTTACAATTGTTTAATTAATTTCAGAGTAAAAATGAATATTCCACTTCTTGACCGCAGCAATTACTTAAAAGGGCTTTTTATAACCGCTAAATTGGATAGACAATTATCAGAAAAAGAAAAAGAAATTTTAAAGAAGATATCAGACAAGCTTGGCTTTGCAAATGATTTTTATGAAGAAACCATACGCGGTTTATTATCAAATAAATATCTTCCGGAAGATCCAATAATTTTTACAGATCAAACTGTAGCAAAATCTTTTATTAGAGATGCAATACGGCTTGTTTACTCTGATGGAAGTGATACTAAAAATGAAATTGAATGGCTAAAGAAAACAGCAAAAGCTAATTCTATTGATGAAGAATTTTTATTGAACGAAATAAAATTGAACGAAAACCCCTCCAGGTTATTGGTAAATAATGATTTTGCTCTTTTCTCAATAATATAAGTTTGTACCTTTTACCATTTCTGATACAAAACAGCAAACAGATAAATTATTTTATTGTTGTTTACATCCCCTGTCTCTAATTTTGAAGTAATGTTTATTTCAAATAATCTTTTTTAATATCAAAATAATTTTACTTCTCTAAAAGGATCTTACCATGAAAACAATGAAAGCATTAGTAAAAAAATATGCTAAACCCGGAATCTGGATGGATGAAGTTCCAATCCCAGAATATGGACCTAATGATGTATTAATTAAAATTCAGAAAACTGCTATCTGCGGAACTGATATTCACATTTACAACTGGGATGAATGGGCACAAAAAACTATTCCTGTGCCGATGCATGTTGGACACGAATATGTTGGAACGATTGAAGCTTTTGGTTCAAATGTTCATGATGTAAGAGTTGGTGATTTAGTCAGCGGAGAAGGACATATTGTTTGCGGAACTTGCAGAAACTGCCGTGCCGGTCGAGGTCATCTTTGTCCAAACACAAAAGGCGTTGGCGTAAATCGCCCCGGAGCTTTTGCTGAGTATCTAGTAATCCCCGTTCAAAATATCTGGCATTGTGATCCAAAAATTTCTACTGATGTTTTATCCATATTTGATCCTTTGGGAAATGCAGTTCACACAGCTTTAAGTTATGATTTACTTGGCGAAGATGTTTTAATTACCGGTGCCGGTCCAATCGGAATAATGGCTGCTGCAGTTGCAATCCATGCTGGCGCTCGCAACACAGTAATTACTGATATGAATCCTTATCGACTTGAACTTGCAAGGAAATTTGGCGTCACTCGGGCAGTTGATGTTACAAAAGAAAAACTGCCGGATGTTGTTAAAGAGCTCGGCATGAAAGAAGGATTTGATGTTGGACTTGAAATGTCCGGAAGCATAAAAGCATTTAATGATATGCTTGAGGTTATGTTTCATGGCGGCGGAATTGCTCTGCTTGGTCTTCTTCCTGCAAATGGTGCAGTTGATTGGACAAAAATTATTTTTAACGGATTAAATATTCGCGGCATCTACGGAAGAAAAATGTTTGAGACCTGGTACAAAATGCAGGCAATGCTTCAAAGTGGATTAGACATTACTCCGATTATCACTCATAGATTTAAGATAGATGATTATCTTGAAGGATTTGAAATAATGAAATCGGGAAACTCCGGTAAAGTGATTTTAGATTGGAATTAAAAAACTAACCACAAAGAACCCAGAGAGATTCACAAAGTTCACTAAGTTTTTCTTTTTTACCTTTGTGAAAAAAACTTTGTGCCCTCTGTGGTAAAAACGTATTATAATAATTAGAAAGACTTAAATGAATACTGAGACAAAACAACATTACGCAAACATCCTAACCAGCATTGAAAAAGAAGGATTATTTAAAAAAGAAAGAATCATTACAACTCCCCAAAGCGCACACATTGCAGTTACAACGGGACAGCAAGTGCTGAATATGTGTGCAAATAATTATTTGGGTTTGGCAGATAATCCTGAAATTATAAAAGCTGCTAAAGATAGTTTTGATAAATGGGGATATGGATTATCATCAGTAAGATTTATTTGCGGTACACAACAAATTCACAAGCAGCTTGAGCAGAAAATCTCAGAGTTTCTTGGAATGGAAGATACCATTCTTTACACATCCTGCTTTGATGCAAATGGAGGACTGTTTGAAACTTTACTTGGAGAAGAAGATGCAATTGTAAGCGATGAATTAAATCACGCCAGCATAATTGATGGAATAAGATTATGCAAAGCTCAACGATATCGCTATAAAAATTGTGATATGAATGACCTTGAAGAAAAACTGAAAGAAGCAAAATCAAACAATGCAAAAAATATCTTAGTCGCTACTGATGGTGTTTTTTCAATGGACGGATTTATAGCTCCATTAAAAGATATTTGTGATATTGCTGAAAAGTTTGGTGCAATGGTAATGGTTGATGATAGCCACGCAGTTGGGTTTATGGGCAAGCATGGCAAAGGTACTCATGAACATAATAATGTAATGGGACGAGTTGACATCATCACCGGAACTTTAGGCAAAGCCCTTGGCGGTGCAAGTGGTGGTTATACATCTTCGCGAAAAGAAATTGTTGATTTGTTAAGACAGCGCTCGCGTCCATATTTATTTTCAAATACAGTTGCACCAAGCATTGTTGCAGCGTCTATCAAAGTTTTGGATATGCTTTCTTCAACAACTCACTTACGGGATAAACTTGAAGAAAACACAAAGTATTTTAGAGAAAAAATAAAAGCTGCAGGATTTAATATTAAAGATGGAGTTCATCCTATTGTACCAATAATGCTTGGCGATGCTGTGCTTGCTCAAACAATGGCAGCAAAGATGCTCGAAAAAGGAGTTTATGTTGTTGGCTTCTTCTTCCCTGTTGTTCCAAAAGGAACAGCAAGAATAAGAGTCCAAATATCTGCGGCACATTCAAAAGCGGATTTAGACTTTGCAGTTGAGAAATTTTCTGAAGTAAAAAAAGAAATGGGAATTTAATTTATGAAAGGAGTTAATGTGATCAATTTAAAATCATTATTGTTATTTCTTGTCATTTCGGTTTTAATTACTAATTGTTCAAGTAAAAAAGGATATTACACACCTGAATCTTTAATAAAAGCTAATGCCGAATTTATGAATGATAAAAATCTGGAAGGTGTGATGTCAACAATTCATCCTGAAAGTCCGAATTATCCAGCGGTCGAAACTATGGCTAAAACAATTTTTGATCGATATGATTTAAAGTACACAATCGAAAGTATAAAAGTTTTAGAAGAAAATGATAATGAAGCTAAGGTTGAATTTACCCAACTAACTAAAAAAATTAAAGGTCCCGAGTTTAAAGATAACCGGACAACAGGTATTCATACTCTAAAAAAAGATGGTGATTCGTGGAAAATCTATTCGACCGAAATGACAAAATTGACCTTATTAGATAAGAATGAAACCGGAAGTTGAAATATTAAAAGCTGATATCACGAAACTAAAAGTTGATGCAATTGTAAATGCCGCCAACAAATCTTTGCTTGGCGGCGGTGGTGTTGATGGAGCAATTCATCGGGCTGCGGGACCTAAACTTTTAGAATTCAATCGTAAACTTGGCGGATGTGAAACCGGTGAAGCGAAAATAAGTCCGGGATTTAATTTACCAGCAAAGTTCATAATTCATACCGTGGGACCAGTTTGGAATGGGGGTAATTATAATGAAGATAAGTTACTTGCAAATTGTTATCGCAACTCCTTAAAACTTGCTGTTCAAAATAAAATTAAAACTATAGCATTCCCTGCTATCTCAACCGGCATTTATGGTTTCCCTTTAGAAAGAGCTACAAAAATCGCAGTTAAAGAAGTAAGTGACTTTTTAGCAAAGAATCATTCTTTAGAGAAAGTGATTTTTGTTTGCTTCGATGAAAAAACTTATCAGACTTACCAAAACATTTATTTGGATTTTACTAAATCAATTGAGTAAAAAGACTATTGATAGATAACCATTTTGCACTTAATGTTTAGCGGCTTTTATTTTTTCCGCTCCCTCAATTTTGCCAATCAGCATTTCTGGTTTGTGAATTAAAATCGGTAAACATTTTGAACAGATAAAAGCCGGCTTACCTGAATAAACCAAATTTACCAATGGCATTTCATTTTCACTTGCGTTACAGTTTAGGCAATAATTTAATTTTACTTGTTCACTCATTTTATCTCCTTAAATAATTTTATCTTAAAAATATTAATGCTACTCCTGCAACAGCTATAATTGCACCGGTAATAGCTCGCCAGGATAACTTTTCTTTATAAATATATTTAACCATCGGCAGCATTATTATTGGCATAGTTGACATTAGCGTTGCTGCAATTCCTACTTTAGTATTTTCAACAGCAATCAAACTAAATGTAATTCCTAAAAACGGACCTAAAATAGTTCCAAGCAAAGTAACACCAAACGCTGATTTATCTTTTATAAAAACCTTGTAAGGATTTTTATATTTTTTTAGCAATAGCATCAATGGAAGAAAAATAATTACAGAAGAAAATACACGAATAAATGTTGCAACAAATCCAGTTATGTGTCCTTCATTAAAAGCAAACTTTGCAAAGATTAATCCGCCTGCCTGCCCCAT
>DAIRCT010000011.1:0-1725 GCA_036796535.1 Ignavibacteriaceae bacterium | reverse complement strand
AAAACCGTATCCCATTACAAAAATTGTAGAAATCAGAAAAGCTGAAGCTAAAATCATCCTATTAATATTAAGTTGAAGCGAACCGATTTTTTCTGCCGCGGAAGAAAAAGCTATAGATGTTCCTGACCAGAGGACCGCAGTTAGTAAAGCACTTAATTCACCAAGGTAATTCATTTAAAAAGATATGTATAATTGAATAGATTTTTATAAACCGAACTATATTAGCTTAAAAATTGAAGGAAGACTGCATAAACAATCTTCCCACAAATAATATTTACAAATTAAAATACATTTTATATTCAAACGGATGAGGCATAGTACCTATTGAATGAATTTCTTCATTCTTAGTTTTTACCCATTGATCTAATAATTCATCTGTAAATATTCCGCCGCGCTTTAAGAAATCATTATCAGCGGCAAGCGCATCCAATGCTTCAGAAAGATTTCTTGGAAGGAAGTGAATTTTATCTACTCCATTTCCATCAAGAAAATTTTTATCATAGGGTCCATAACCTTCTTTAACAGGATCAATCTTATTTACAACTCCATCTATTCCTGCAAGCAGCATAGAAACTAAAGCTAAGTAAGGATTTGCAGTTGCATCCGGCGGGCGATATTCAAATCTGGTTTCATTGGGATTAGAAACATATTTTGGAATTCTTATCGCGCTTGCTCGGTTGCCCTGTCCATAAGTTAAAGCAACAGGTGCTTCAAATCCCGGGACTAACCTTTTATATGAATTTGTACTTGGATTTGTAAAAGCTGAAAGTGCAGGAGCGTGTTTCAACATTCCACCAATAAAATATCTGCCAAGTTCGTTCATGTTTCCGTACTCACCTTTTTTATAAAAAAGATTTTTTCCATTCTTCGTTAGAAAAAGATGTAAGTGCATTCCGTTACCTGCCTGCTGATACATTGGTTTTGGCATGAATGTAATGAACAATCCTTTCTGCTTTGCAAAGTTGAAAAGGATATATTTTGCTGTTATGATATTATCTGCGGTGGTAAGCAAATCACTAAAGTAAGTTTCAATTTCCTGCTGTCCTCTTTCGCCAACTTCGTGATGGTGATACTTTACATTAATTCCCTGTTGCTTTAACAACTTACAAGCTTCATCACGGAAATCATCATACTCATCAAAAGGATTTGCTGCGTGATATGCTTTCTTGTAAAACTCTTCCGCATGTTCAACTCTATAATAAGATGAGGCAGTACGGGTATCGTATTCTACTTTAGAAAAAATGTAAAATTCAAATTCTGGTCCCCATAAAGATTTATCTGCACCTGTAGTTTTTTCTAATAACTCATTTGCTTTCTTCGCAAGATATCTTCCATCTTGATTAAACGAACTTCTCTTTTCATCAGTAAGCACAATGTGAGAATAAAAACTTAATGTTGGTGCATCACGAAAAGGATCAATATTTGCAGTATCCAAATCAGGCATTAAAATCATATCGCTGTTTTCAACTTTACGAAAACCGTAACTCGATCCATCAAACCCAACACCTTCGCTTAAAAGTTTTTCAAGTATGTTTGGATAAACCGGAAGTGATATGTGATGAAGTCTTCCTGTAAGATCGATCGCCTTTAGGTCAATGATCTCAATCTTGTTTTTTTTTAATAAGTCATTACAATATTGAAGTTGTTTGTTATTCATAGTAAACCTTAAGTGATAAAGCTATTTGTTTAAAAAATATTTAAGACAAAAATGAGGTTGACTCAAAA
>DAIRCT010000010.1:30592-59431 GCA_036796535.1 Ignavibacteriaceae bacterium | reverse complement strand
ATTCCCGCGAAAGCGGGAATCCAAATCGTATGATACAAAATAGATTCCCACTTTCGTGGGAATGACAATTTAGTGTTTCTGACTTTTGAGAAAGCATCCATTCGAAAGGACAATATTACATTCATTATACTAATCATTTATTTTAGCCGTTAGATTGCTTCCCCGATCGAATCGGGGCAGGCTGACGTAAAACTCCTCTCAATGACATATCCGAGTAACTACTTTAACATCGGAATTTTTACATTCCATTTTTTTGCATTATCAATCGCTTGCTTGTAACCAGCATCAGCGTGACGCATAATTCCCATGCCGGGATCATAAGTAAGAACTCTTTCTAATCGTGCTTCAGCTTCTTTTGTTCCATCTGCAACTACAACCATTCCAGCGTGTATAGATTTTCCAATTCCCACTCCTCCGCCGTGATGAACTGAAACCCAGCTTGCACCACCGATAGCATTTAGCAATGCATTTAGAATTGGCCAATCTGCAATTGCATCGCTGCCGTCAATCATACCTTCTGTCTCTCGATTTGGCGATGCAACAGAACCGCAATCAAGATGATCTCTTCCGATTACAATTGGAGTTTTAACTTTTCCATCTGCAACAAGCTGATTGAAAATCTTTCCCATCTTTGCGCGTTCACCGTAACCAAGCCAGCAAATACGTGCAGGCAATCCCTGAAAGTGAACTTTCTTTTGCGCCATGTCAATCCAATTGATAAGCTGTTTGTTATCTGGAAATGCTTCTCTTATTGCCTGATCAGTTACATAAATATCATTTGGATCACCGCTAAGAGCAGCCCAGCGAAATGGACCTTTTCCATCACAAAAAAGCGGACGAATAAACTCAGGCACAAATCCCGGAATATCAAAAGCATTTGTTAATCCGTTTTCTTTTGCTTCGCCACGAATGTTGTTACCGTAATCAAAAACTATTGCACCGCGTTTTTGAAATTCCAACATCGCCTCTACATGCTTTACAACAGTTTTTCGTGCAAGCGAAATATATTTTTCTGGATTAATTTTTCTTAAATCAAGCGCTTCCTCAAAACTCATTCCCATTGGAACGTAACCATTTAACATATCGTGAGCAGATGTTTGATCCGTTACAACATCAGGGATGATACCACGCTTTAAAATTTCGTGATGAACTTCGCCTGCATTGCCAACTAATCCAACAGAAATAGCTTCTCCTTTTGATTTTGCGTCAAGAACTATTTTTAATGCGTCATCAATATCTTCAGTTATTACATCGCAATAACCTGTATCAATTCTCTTTTGAATTCTTGCACGATCAACTTCAACACCAAGAAAAGCAGCGCCGTTAAAAGTTGCCGCAAGTGGTTGAGCGCCGCCCATTCCGCCTAAACCAGCAGTTAAGACAAACTTGCCTTTAAGTGATCCGCCAAAATATTTTTTTGCAGCTTCAGCAAAAGTTTCATAAGTGCCTTGAAGAATTCCTTGAGTACCGATGTAAATCCAACTGCCTGCGGTCATCTGTCCGTACATTGTTAAACCGAGCTGTTCAAGCCGGCGGAATTCATCCCACGTTGCCCAATCGGGTACAAGCATTGAGTTTGAAATAATTACTCGTGGTGCATTTAAATGTGTTTTGAAAATCCCGACTGGTTTACCTGATTGAACTAAAAGTGTTTCATCATTCTCTAAATTCTTTAATGAATTTATGATTGCTTCATACGCTTCCCAATTACGGGCAGCTTTTCCTCTTCCGCCGTAAACAACTAATTCCGCAGGATTTTCGGCAACATCAGGATGAAGATTATTCATCAACATTCTCATTGCAGCTTCCTGTATCCATCCTTTGCAGGAAATTTCTGTTCCGGTTGGAGCTATAATATCTTTTACTTCGGAGATCATTTTAATCCTTAAAATGTTTTTCTAATAAATTATCATATTGATTATATAAAGATTTGTACAACCATTTTTTAAAGAACCAGCTTTTCTTCATTTCTTTCTTCATAAAATCAGAGTTTTGTTTAAGCTGATGTGTTAATCTTATCTTTTCATCTTTAGTAAACTTTATCGTTCCTTCTGCCTGATTTAGCTTTCCAATGATCGAGTTGAACGCTTTTTCTTCTGCAAAAAATTTATCATCGCCCGACATTTGTTTTAGTGCCTGCTTGCAGAAATTGATTAATAATTTTTTTTCGTTTTTATCGAATTCAAAATTGTAATTAGCGAATAGTTTTTTCATCTTCTCCTTTGTGATTGTTAAATGATAAAATTCTTTCTCTCATTTTTTGATATCCCGGTTTTATTATATCGTATATGTAATGAAGTCTTTCTTTGTAAGGAATGAAAGCAGATTTCATTGCATTGATGGTTATCTTTTCAAAGTCTTCAAAATTAAGATTGAAATACTGGATTGCAGTTAAAAACTCTTTTGTCATTGTCGTATCGCTCATAAGTCTATCGTCAGTATTTAATGTAACCCGGAATTTTTCTCTGTATAAAATTCCAAACGGGTGATTCTCAAGTTTATCAACTGCGCCTGTGTGAAGGTTACTAAGCAAACAAATCTCTAATGGAATTCTTTTATCAAGAACGTACTGTGCAAGATCACCAAATTTTACAACATTACCATTTGCATCAAGAACTATGTCTTCCAATAATCTTGTTGCATGTCCTATACGATGCGCGCCGCACCATTGTATTGCCTGCCAGATTGAATCTTTGCCAAAAGCTTCTCCAGCATGAATGGTAATATTAAAATTTGCTCTCTGGATATACTGAAATGCTTCAATATGTTTTTTTGGTGGATAGCCGCCTTCTTCGCCTGCAAGATCAAAACCAACCACACCGTCATTTCTAAAATTAACCGCAAGTTCTGCAATATCCACAGTATCTTTCATATTTCTCATTCCACAAAGTATCAATCCATATCCTACTCCAAAATCACGTTTGCCTTTTTCCAGTCCGGCAAGTACTGCGTTTACAGAATCTTCGTAGTATAATCCTTTTGCACGATGATAAACCGGAGCGAATCTTGTTTCAACATAAACAACTCCGTCGTTTTTCATATCTTCCATCATCTCATATGCAACACGCTCTAATCCATCTCTGGTTTGCATAACAGCGGTAGTATGTTCAAAGCCCTGAAGATACTCAACAAGATTTCCTTTGTTTGCTCCGCGATGAAACCATTCGGCAAGTTCTTTTGGATTGTTCGTTGGTAATTTATCGTAGTTTAACTCTTTGGCAAGATCAATGATTGTCTGAGGTCTTAGTCCACCATCAAGATGGTCATGAAGTAACACTTTGGGGATAGTTTTGATTATTTCTTCTGTATTCACGAAAAACCTCTTTTTTGCTATCAAAAATATCCTTTTAGGCAGGTAAAATCAATTTGAGAAAAAATTAAAGCTGATAAAATTCCCTATAGATTTTTTAATAATAATTGTATCTTTGTAACACAAATAATCAATTTAATAGTGAAATTAATAAAAACTAATTTATAGACTAGAACGGAGTAAAAATGAAAAACTCAAAATTGTTCATTGCTGTGTTTTTAATGTTAGGTATGATGTTTATGGGATATCAGTGTGGTTCAACTGAAATTACCAGCGCTAAATTATACATACAGCAGAAAAATTATCCTAAAGCAATTGAAGTATTGCAGAAGGAAATTACTAAAAATCCTAAGAGTGATGAGGGGTATTATCTTTTAGGTTACGTTTATGGTGAAACAAACAGCTATCCTGATATGGTTGCTGCTTACAACAAATCTCTTGAAATAAGCAAAACATTTGAAAAGAATATTAATGATTCAAAAAAATATTTTTGGGCACAATCATTTAACAGAGGTGTTAATTTATATCAAAGAGGTATAAAATCAACTGATACCGATAGTGCTAAAGTTTATTATGATAAATCAATCTCAGAATTTAATTCTGCTATAATGATTGAACCGGACTCAGCAGATACTTACAAGAATTTGGCTTTTGTTTACTTAAGTAAAGGTGATAATGAATCAGCAATCGATCCACTAAAAAAACTTATTGAAAAAGAAAAAGCAATTGACGGCTATAAATTTTTAGGAGAAATTTATTACGTAAATGGTAATAACCTTAAAAATCAAGGTAAGGACGAAGAAGCTAAAGCAGAGTTTAACAAGGCGATTGATGTTTTGCAGGAAGGATTAAAACTTTATCCAAACGATTCCGATATTTTACTTACTTTATCAAATTCCTTTATTGGTGCCGGCCGTACTAACGAAGCAATTGAGCCATTCAAAAAAGGTGTTGAAGCAGAACCAGAAAATAAATATTACAGATATAATTACGGTGTGCTTTTATTAGGTATAGATGATTATCAAGGTGCAGAAGCACAATTTAAAAAAGCAATTGAAATTGATCCCGATTATGATAATGCAATTTATAATCTTGGTGTAACTTATATTAAGTGGGGAAATTATCTGAACAAAAAAGCTGATGAAGAAGGAAAGTTAAGTGAAGAATATAAAGATAAATATCGCTTAGCTCTTCCATATCTTGAAAAAGCTGTTAAGATGAAAGATGCTACTTCCCAGACTTGGGAATTTTTAGGAAAAATTTATTCAGTTCTCGGTATGCAGGAAGATGCAAACAATGCTTTCAAAAAAGCTGATGAAATGAGAAAATAATTATCATGGATCCGAATAAACAACCACAGGGTCAACAGATTAATATTGAGCTTGGTGAAAAAGAAGCTGAAGGGATTTATTCTAATCTCGCTATAATTTCACATTCACCAGCAGAGTTTATTATTGATTTTACCCGAATTGTGCCCGGAGTTCCTAAAGCTAAAGTACACGCAAGAATTATTACAACTCCGCAGCACGCCAAAATGTTGATGAAGGCACTAAAAGATAATATCGAAAAGTATGAAGCTAAATTTGGAGATATTAATATTGATGCAGCACCAAATCAACACTTTGGATTTGTTCCACCCAAAAGTGGTGAAAAAGTTAATTAAGTATTAACAATATGTTTTATTCAAAGAGGTTGTCTTAAAAGTTAGAAATATAGAATTGTCATTCCCACGAAAGTGGGAATCCATTTTATATTGTGGATTTTAGATTCCCGTCCGTTAGCTAACGGATCACTGGAATGACAAATAAAACTTGACTCATGAGACAGCCTTTTTTTATTGCCGTGCACGCCACAGATTATAAACTGCAGCTAACATAAAAATAAAATTTGCAAACCACGCAGTTATTACTGGATTTAGCGCTCCATTTTTCCCAAACGCCTGGCTGATTTTCATAAAAACTAAATATAAAAATGTAACTAAGATGTTTAATCCAACCTGGGCTGCAAGTCCGCCTTTTCTTTTGTTTGCAGAAATGGGAAGACCAAAAAGTACCACTATCATACTTGTTACAGCAAATGCAATCCGGGAATGATATTCAATCAATGTAGATGTCGGATCATTTCCTGCCATCTCCTGGGATTTTATCAAATCACTTAACTCAGCAAGATTCATTTCTGATGGGCGTGTTTGTTTTTTTAATAAATCAGCCGGTGAAAATTTTAGATCTTTTATATCAAGAACTTTGAAATAATCAGCGGATTGCTTGTTGCCTTTAAAATTTCTTTGTATTCCGTTTTTTGCTATCCACAAATGTTTAAGAGTATCGTATGTCAAACTATTTGCATCAATTCTGGATGTCATTTTCTTAAGATCATTTGGATCAAAATCCTGTATGCTGACTCTGTTTGCTGTATTGGTACCGGCATCAAAAAAAGATATACTTACAATTCTTGATTTAGTATCCTGAAAATAAATATTACTGCCGGCAAAGTTGATGTTCTTCTTTAAATATTGTTGTTCAATATTCAACTTGGTTTTATTAGCCATCGGCACAACATATCCGCCGAAGTAAATTGAAAAAATACTTATGAAAAATGTTGTAATTAAAAATGGCAGCATAAATCTGAATAAACTTACACCACTGGCTTTTATTGCTGTAAGTTCACTTAAGTTCGCAGCTTTTCCCGCAGTAAAAAGGGCGGCAAATAATACTGCAACAGGAGTAATAAGCTTAATTATTTCCGGTGAGAAAACAACATAGTAGTGAAGTATAATTAAAGTAGATACGTTTTGATCAATGAAGTCATCAAGATTTTCCATCGCATCAATTACAATGAAAATAAACGTAAAGGCAAGTAACCCAAAAAGTATTGTTTGAAGAAACTGTTTTATAAGATACTTATCTATAATCTTCATCGTCTGTCGTTTCTTCTTTTTGTCTGAATGACTTGGGAATAAATTTTTTGAAAAAGTTGAATGAGATTGTTTTAACTTCTCTGTTAGTTTTTATTGTTAGAATAATTCCCGCAATGCCCAGAACAATATTGGCAGCCCACATGCCAATAAAAGGGGAGAAGAATCCGCGCTCGGCTAATTTTTCACCACCAATTAAAAATGACCAGTAAATCAAAAAGAATAGTAAACTGATACCGCCGGCAACTCCAAATCCACCTTTTCTTACAACAACACCCAACGGTGCACCAATAAGAATAAATATTATGCAGGCGCCGGGCAGGGCATATTTTTTATAAATCTCAACGTCATATTTTTCAATCTCACGTTCAGTCCATTCAAGACTGTTTAAATTTGATGCGATAATATTTTTAGCTGTCCGGATTTTTTCAATAGATCGCAGGTAAACTAAATCTAAATTTTTACCTGGATTTTTTTCAGGAGTAAAATTTTTAAATGAACTATCTACAAACAAATATCTATTCGTTTCTTTCCTAAATACATTCTGTTGTGATTTAAGAATATTATTCAAACTATCAGATATAAATTGCATATCCTCAACACTCATCTCGCGTTCGCCTCTTGAAACCGGACCTGATTGCTGAAATGAAAACTGATCAGCATTCATTGCAATAATATGTTTTTTAAATTCAAGCTTTCTGTACATCGTTGTATTCTGAACATCAGATTCGTGAATTTCACCATTATAAAGATCCATAACTAATTTAGTTTGATCTTTTGAGAAAAATATTTTACCGCTATCGGCTGTAATTACATTAATCTTTGCGGGGTTTGAATAATCATACAATGTTATCTGATACAATTCATTTGATTTCTGATCAATGGCACGAACTAAAATTGCGTAGTTAGAAACTTCCTGCGAGAAAAATCCCGGCTCAAGTGAAAGAGTTGGTTTTGTGCGTGAGATATCGCCCATTAAAATTTTTGCCTGATGATTTGCATCCGGCAGAACTTTATTATTAAACTGGAATAAAAGAAATGCTACGACAACCCCGGCAAACAAAGGTGGAATCATCATCTTATAAAGACTAACTCCTGATGATTTCATTATTGTTACTTCATTGTTCTGGCTCATATTTCCAAATGCCATTAGCGACGCAACCAGCGTTGCCATTGGAACGACAAGCACAACCATCCACGAAAGATTATAAACGATTAGTTTTATTATAACCCAGGTATCCAAACCCTTTCCAACTAACCGATCCGCAAATTTCATCATAAACTGAAGCAGGAATATGAAAATAAGCGTGATTATTGAAAACACAAATGGAATGAAATGGGCTTTTAGTATGTAGCGGAATAAAATCATCAATCAAAGATAATTAAGGTAAAAAAGTTTAACAAGGATTGAAATTTTATAATCTTTCATAAGCTTTGTTGTATATTTGAAATACAAATTTTTAATGTTTTAAATGATAAGAATTTTTGGTCTCTTACTAATTATTTTAACTGAATTCTCATTTGCTCAGGTTGAACAGATCGAATTAGTAAAAGATTCTGCTTATCCGCGCTGGTTAAAAACAGAAGATAACAGAACCGATCAAACTTCCGGTATAGCTTACATCAAATCAGAATCCTGTGAAAAATATTTTTTACTTGCTGATGATATTGGCAGGATTCATTCGCTTAGCATTAATTATGATAATTCATTTGAAATTAAAACAATAAATTATTCAGATAGTGCGGAGCAATTTGTAAAAAGTTTACCCAAAGCCGATTTTGAGGAAATAATATTCGATCCATTAACTAATTCTGTTTATCTATCTATAGAAGGTAACGGAAATAATTTTCAAAAATATGTTGGTATATATAAAATCCATTTCACCGAAACTGAACCACCTTATAATGAAATCGCATACTTTGAAAAAATAAATTTTTATCCTGCCGATCTCTTTCTTAAATACACAGACAAAAATATCGGATATGAAGGACTTGCTGTAGATAAAAATTATTTTTATTTAGGACTTGAAGGATTTGTGAAAAATTATCAGTTCGCTGATAGTACGATAATTTTTATTGCAAATAAATTTGATCACACAATTACCAGACAAATACATACTAAAGAATTAGGGATACATACTGTTTGCGGGCTTTATTCTGATAAGGATTATTCTTTGTGGGGAATTGATAGGAATCAAAGAAAAATCTTTCATCTTGATTTTGATAAGAACATGAACGTAACAAATTACTATTTATTTGATTGCTCAACTGAAATTCCGGGTTATCCTAAACTAAATTATAAACCATCGTTCGAAAGTATCACAATGGATGATGATCAAAATTTATATATTGTAGATGATCCCTGGAAAGAAGTATATATACCTGAACAAAATATTCTGGATAATCTTGATTCAAAAACAATAGATAACTTTAAGGAATACATTCCAATTATTTTTAAATATAAAATTATATATAATGAAAGGAGCCCACGTAGTGAACGAAGTAATTAATTATATTGACTCAAACAGGGAGAAATATGTGGAGGAGTTAAAAGAATTTTTAAGAATCCCAAGTATCAGCACTCTTCCAGAAAATAATAAAGATATGCAGCGTGGGGCTCAATTCGTTGCAGAGAAGTTGAAAGATGCAGGATTAAATCGTGTGGAAATATTTCAAACCGAAGGGCATCCGCTTATTTATGGTGAATGGCTTGGCGCGCCCGGTAAACCGACAGTTTTAATTTACGGACATTATGATGTTCAGCCGGTTGACCCGATTGAGTTATGGTCTTCACCACCTTTTGAGCCAACTATTGTAGGAGATAAAATTTTTGCACGCGGCGCCACTGATGATAAAGGGCAAATGTATATGCATATTAAAAGTGTGGAAGCATATTTTAAAACAAAAGGAAGTTTACCTTTAAATGTTAAATTTATAATTGAAGGCGAAGAGGAAATCGGCAGCGGCAATCTTTCCCAATTTATAAAAAATAATACCGAGTTATTAAAATCAGATGCCGTATTAATTTCTGATACAGCATTATTTGCACCCGGCGTTCCAACAATTACTTATGGTTTGCGTGGCTTATGCTATATGGAAGTTGAGGTAACCGGTCCATCCCGTGATTTACATTCCGGTTCTTTTGGAGGTGGTGTTCCAAACCCAATAAATGTTTTAGCAAAAATGATTTCTCAGTTGATTGATGAAGATGGCAAAATAAAAATAACCGGTTTTTATGATGATGTTTTAAAATTATCGAAAAAAGAAAGAGAAAATTTTAAATTGCTTAAATTCTCAGAGAAAGAATGGGGCAAAGAAATCGGATTAAAACATCTTACCGGTGAAAAAGGTTATACAACTTTAGAAAGAATCTGGGCAAGACCAACGCTTGATTGTAACGGTATTATAGGCGGATTTACCGGGCAAGGAGCTAAAACTGTTATTCCATCCAAAGCAACTGCAAAGATTAGTATGCGCTTAGTTCCGCATCAGGATCCAAAAAAAATTGAAAAGCTTTTTACAAAGTACATCAAAAAAATTACACCTAAAGAAGTAAGCGTTAAAGTTACAAGTTTACACGGCGGCTATCCGGTAATTACACCACTTGAAGATAAAGCAGTAATTGCTGGTGCAAAAGCTATGCAATTAGCTTTTGGAAAGAAAACAGTTTTTATGCGTGAAGGTGGTTCAATTCCGATTGTAGTTGAGTTTGCAAATAGATTACATGCTTCTCCTGTTCTTATGGGATTAGGTTTGAATTCTGAAAACCTTCACTCGCCAAACGAGCATTTTAATCTAAATCATTATCAGCTTGGAATAAAAAGTTCTGCTTATTTTATGGAAGAATATTCTAAATAGCTGTTTTATTCTAAGATTTGTATTTAATTGATAGCCCCAGCTTTCAATAATGATTGAAAAACTGGGGCTATTTTATTTTATAAAAGGGCATAAATGTTGCGTTAAATTGGGTATGCAAATCAAAAAAAACAAAAAAATTAGATTAGAAGCTCTTATTTATCCAATAATTCTGATAATTCTTTTGCTGCTATTAAGTTGCACTAAAAATGAAGAATCAGCAAAGACTGGATTAAACTATAATAATCAAGCTGCTTTTGATCCACAGAAGGATGCAGAAATTCAGCGATACAATCTTGAGTTAAGAAAAAAACAGACTAAAGAAAGATATCCTTGCGATACAATTTCAGTAATGGAATATGTGTTTGATAATTATCCACCCGGGACCTATTTATTGCAATTTGATCGCACGACAACTTATAATATTCCCAATCCCGCAATAATTTATTATAGTGAAAAAAATCAGAAGTATGCATTTGCAATTATTGCTACTTCCAGACCTGGGGAAAGACTTATCGAACCTGCTAATATTATCGGTTTTGATGAGAGTTATATTGATTTAGACAGCACAAAATTAGGTGCACCATTTATATCACTAGTACTTTTTAATTGCTCTGGCGGAAATCTTATAAAAATCTGGGAAGCCCCAATTCCTTCACACGGTGGATTTAATAATTTTTCTTTTAAAACATGGAACTATAAAAATATACCATATATCGAAAGTAAATTTCATTATGCTCAAGGCGTTGGGCATATCAACTATAATTATTTTTTGGTTGATGGTATTACAAAATATCCGCACTTACTTATGACTTATGAGGGAACTCATTTTAAAAGGACGTTTGCAAATATTAATAATGATAATTACCCCGACTATTATGAACATATCTTTTATAATCTATCTGACAAGATTTATACTAAGGATTCAGTAGGATTTGTATGGAGTACAAAAGATAGCGCCTATATAAATACAAAGAACCCAAAACAGACTCGCCCTTATTAATTTTTTTCTTATCTTTGCACCGAGAATTAATCCCTTTTCATATCATAAAATTGTAAAATCAAAACGGAGAAAAAATGTTCGAGGTGCAAAATACAAATTCGGATATGATATCATTTTTTATGTCACTTGGCGGTAAAAGCGAAGTGCTTGATGGTTTAAATGTTTTCCGAAGCTTTTCCACTCCTGAAGATGAATCCTTTAGTTTGTTTAATGGTGTTGGTTTAAGATACTTAAATACGTCGGGAATAATTGAGTTAAAAGGAACTGATTCGATAGATTTTTTACACCGCATTTCCACAAATTCAATGAAGGATTTGAAAAAGGAAGATGTAAGGAAAACAATTTTTACATCCGAAAAAGGAAAAATTATTGGGGTATCAACAATATTAAACTTTGAAAATTATCTATTACTGGTTTCGTCATTAAAAAGTCAGCAAAAAATAATGAGCTGGCTAAATAAATATATTATCGGTGATGATGTTAAGTTAAGCGATGCAAGCCACAGATTTAATATGTTTGAAATTCTTGGTCCACAAGCACAATCATTTTTAACTTTTACCTGCGGAGATTCTGTAAATGAAATTCCCGATAATTCATTTAGCGTTATCAGCAGCGAAGGAGCATTGTTTTTTCTTGTAAGAATAAAAAATCAAGATGACAGAGTTAAATATTGGGTATTAGCTGATCAGGATAACAGTAAAAAATTATTAAATCATATGCTGGAGAATAAAGGTCCCTATGATTTTAATCTGATTGGTGAAGATGCATATAACGCTTTCAGAATTGAAATGGGTATTCCCGCTGATCCAAATGAACTGAACGATTTTTATAATCCTCTTGAAGCAAAGATTAGTCATTTGGTTGATTTTAAAAAAGGTTGCTACATCGGGCAGGAAGTTATTGCAAGATTAGATACTTACGATAAAGTTCAAAAGCATTTAATGGGAATTTGCTTTCCAGAAGAAATAAATCCTGAAGAAAAATTTATGCTTCTGGATGATCAAAAAAATGAAATTGGAAATATTACCTCAGTTGCATATTCACCAAGGAAAAGAAAAAATATTGCTTTGGGTTATATAAGAAGGGCTAATGCGATAAATGGAAATAAAGTGTTGGCTAAAAATAATACTAAAGAAATTGAAGTTACTTTACACGAATTACCTTTTAAGAAATGAAAATTTATACAAAGACAGGCGATAGAGGCGAAACAGGATTATTTGGAGGTGAAAGAGTTCCAAAAGATTCATTAAGATTAAATGCTTATGGAACTTTAGATGAACTTAATGCTTTTATTGGATTGGCTATCACGGAAGTTAATTGCGATGAAATAAAAAATGTTTTAATTGATTTGCAAAACAAATTGTTTGTTGTCGGATCAGATTTAGCAACGCCCGAAAATGAAAAAAATCAAAAGCTAAAAATTATCAGAACACCTGAATCTTATATCTCAGATACTGAAAAACAGATTGATAAGTTTGATATACAACTTGATGAACTTAAAAATTTTATACTTCCGGGTGGAACCAAAGGCGCAGCACTGTTACATATTTGCAGAACAATTTCCCGCAGAGCCGAGCGCGAAATTGTGGCATTAAAAAATACGGTTCATATCGGTGATAACATTCTTATATTTATTAATAGAATATCCGATTTATTTTTTGTTCTTTCACGTTTTGAGAATAAGTACTCAAATATTCCAGACACAAAATGGATCCCTTAAATAGTTGTTTCAGCTAAGTTTCTACATCTAATTGCAAATTGTGGACTGCAGACTGAAGACTAATTTACACGGGGGTGAATTTTGGTTTCGACGGGATTAAAGAGACTTAGAACTGCGTACCGTGTTCCCCGAATACACGTTAACGAATTGGGAAAAAACAATAACTGGCGAATATAATTACGCCTTAGCTGCTTAATTAATAGTTAACAGCCGTTCAACTTATCCTCTTGTACCGGGCTAAGATTGAACGACGTTTAGGTACAATAGCTGATTCTGTCGCTTGCGCAGAAAAGGCGAAATAAACAGCAAGCTGACTTTAAGTGATCTTTGTCTGCTTGGTAGCTTAAAGTCCAAATGAAACAGACTACGTATGTAGACGTTCTTTGGATCTTAATTTCGGACCGGGGTTCGACTCCCCGCACCTCCACTAAAAGTTATCAAGAATATGTATTACACATATATACTCTACAGTAAAAATTATAATAAATATTATTACGGTTCAACAAATAACCTTCTTAAAAGACTTTAAGAGCATAATAAAGGCAAATCAAAGTTTACAAAAGCATTTATTCCCTGGGAAGTAATCTATTATGAGGAGTATGATACAAGGAGTGAAGCATACAAAAGAGAATTGTTTTTTAAGAGTTCAGAAGGGAAAAAGTGGTTGAAAGAAAATAATAAAATATGAATTAATTTCAGACGCGGGTTCTGCACGGCATCCTTCGGAGACTCCCCGCACCTACACTTTGGCTGACTTAAAAAATTTACTAGACTCTCTTATTTTCCACTATAAGTTCTTACTCGCCCACAATTTTTTACCACTCATCATCATTTAATTGATTTAATTATTTTGTTTGGCTAAGTTTTGTCAGAAAATAAAACTTGCAATGGACGAAGCATTATTAAATAAGCCATTAACAGTGGCGGATCAAAAATCTAAATTTTATTCCACTTTAAAAAGGTACTTTTCTTTTATTGGATTTGAAGCATTGGTTTGGATTACTGGTTTAACTTATTTGGTTTTCTTTTCTCCGGTTGAACAGACACATTTTACTATTTGTCCGCTTAAAAACTCAGGAATTGACTTTTGCCCTGGTTGTGGATTAGGACATTCAATTACATTACTATTTCATGGAAATATTATTCAATCTTTTCAAACTCATCCGCTTGGTTTTTTTGCGGTGATAATAATTATTCATCGTATTTTTACATTAATAAAGACAAACATCATCAACAATAAAAAAGCAGCAGCTTAAAGGAGCAATTATGCCAAACATTTTTAACTTATTACCTTCTTTAGAAGGCGAAGAAATGATGTACACTCAGGAATTGATAAAAGATATGACTGATAGTCAGGCGCAGCAATTTGCAATGGCTTACAGCGCAAGAAGAAAAGATCCAACAACAATTTTAATTGTAGCATTAGTTGGATTTCTTGGTTTTGCCGGTATTCATAGATTTCTATTGAACCAGATTGGCATGGGAATTTTATATTTCTTTACCGTCGGTTTATGCTTTATCGGAACGATTGTAGATTTAGTAAACTATAAAAAACTTTCATTTGAGTACAATTCTAAAGTTGCACAACAAGTTGCATTGATGATAAAACAAGCTTCATAAGGTTTTAGAAAAGCAGTATAACTTCCTGTGAGATAAATATAGTCTCACAGGATTATTTTTCCATCAGGATATCCCCGGCACAACTTCCTTAAATACTTTTACATTTAACAATAATTTTTATTGAATTCATGCTGCCTTTCAACTAAATTTGCATATAAATGGAAAAGATTTTTTTTACAAAGATGAGCGGCGCCGGTAATGATTTTATCTTTATTGATAAAAATCTAAATCCCGGTATTCAACTATCACCTGAAAAAATAAAAAAACTTTGTGATCGCAGAAACGGTATCGGAGCAGATGGTGTAATTGAAATAGCAGATCATCAAAGCTTTGATTTTGAAATGATCTATTATAATGCGGATGGATCAACAGGTAGTTTGTGTGCAAATGGTGCGCGCTGCGCTATATGGTTTGCAAGCAGATCTGAAAGGTTAAAAGAAGGAAAAGCAAAATTTATTTCCGCTGGTAAAGAATATTCAGGCGAAGTAATTACTGATGAGTTGATCAAGTTTAATTTGAATTCCCCAACTAAAATTAAATTTAACTTTAAAGTAAAAGCATTCGGGCAATTAATAAAATCTAATTTTGCTAATACAGGATCACCGCATGTTGTAATTAATATTTCTGATATTCAGAAAAATCCTTCTGTGCCCAATGTTTTTTTTAATGATATAAAAGAGGTTCCTGTTTATCAGATTGGAAAAGAAATAAGATATAATAGTGATTTTGCTCCTGAAGGAACAAATGTAAATTTTGTAAAAGTTGTAGATAACGAAATACTTATCAGAACTTATGAGCGCGGGGTGGAAGATGAAACTTTAGCTTGTGGAACGGGTTCAGTGGCAGCCGCAATTATTTGCTCGGTTACTGATAAGCTAATTCCGCCAATTACATTAAAAACATTTGGTGGAGATAAATTGGTAGTTAATTTTGAGGTTGAAGATCAAAGGGTTAAAAATCCTTCGATAACGGGTCCGGCAAAAATTATTTTTGAAGGATCAATAAAAGAAAATTTATTTATTTAATAATCGGAGTAAAAATGTCAAAAGTACTTTTCTCAATTCAGTATGAAATAATTCCCGAAAAGAGAGACGACTACTTAAAAGTTATAAGAGAACTAAAAAATCTTTTAAAAGCAGAGGGCTTAGAATCTTATAATGTTTATGAAGTAAAGGGAAAAACTAACAACTTTCAGGAACAATATACTTTTTCATCAATGGAAGCTTATGAAGCTTTTGATGATATGAATGATGAACGAATCAATATCCTTATTGATAAAATTGGTGATATGGCTGTTGATAAGTCCACTAAGTATAACACGCTTGTTCAGCTATCCGATGAGCTATAAAATATTTTGGGGTCTCCATAGAGACCCATTTTATTTTTTCACAATATTTTCAATCAATTGTTAATTCAACACCTTCTAATTGCCTAATGAATAAAAAATTACATATAATATATATAGGAACTTTTTTTGTAGTTGGCGCCCTTGTTTTGATATTATTAGGGATCAACGGATATCAATATTACAATACCCCGATAGAAGAAAGATTTTTTAGTCCGGATCATACAACCTTAGAACCAAGCGGAACGTGGGGACATGGTTTTGGAATCATCGGTACACTTATGATGATATTTGGTGTTGCAATTTATATGTTTAGAAAAAGGTCAAGAAAACTTTTTACTGTTGGTTATTTAAAACATTGGCTAGAGTTCCATATTTTTTTGTGCACTGTTGGGCCTATTTTAGTTCTTTATCATACAGCTTTCAAATTCGGTGGTATAGTTTCTGTTAGTTTTTGGAGTATGGTGCTGGTTGTTTTAAGTGGAGTAATTGGCAGATTTATTTATATACAAATTCCAAGAACCATTCAAGGAAAAGAGATTGATATTAAAGATTTGATATCAATGCGTCAAGAACTTGAAGATAAACTAAGTCAGGAAATGCTTTTTGATTCCAGATTATTAAAGGAACTTGATGAGCTCGCATCACCTGAAAGATATAAATCAAAAAACGTATTTGAATCCTTAATATTTCTTTTTAAGGATTTTTTCAAAATAAAAAAATTCCTGTTTAAACTTAAAAAAAATGTAATACGAGCCGGTTTTTCTAAATACAGAAGAAAGGAGTTAATCAATAAAGCGCAGGCAGAAATTATTTTATCCCGAAGATTGGGAATGCTGAGAACGATGCAAAATTTATTTCGCTACTGGCATATTGCGCATTTGCCATTTGCATTAATAATGTTTGTAATAATGATAATACATGTTGCGGTAACCATAGCTTTCGGTTATAAATGGATCTTTTGAGGTGTAATAAATGAAGTTCAAACTAATTTATTTATATGGCATTATTTTTATTGCAGTCATGGTAACCCTCATTATCATTTCGAAATCAAATCCATCTAAAAAATCTAATAAAGAAAATGTTATTAGTAATCAAAAGCCAAAAGATGATCTAAGCAACAGTCTTGGAATTCAAAACCAAAATCCAAGCAGTGCAAATGTAAGTAAAGAAGTTTTTGAAAAATTAGATAGGATGAAAAAGCTTGCGGATGCTAAACCACCCGACACTTTAAGAGTAAGAGAATATGCTGATTTTCTTGCCGCGGCTCATCAACCTGATGAGGCAATCAAATATTATGAGAAAATTTTAACTGTTGACAAAAAGAGAAAAGACATTTATTTAGCAATAACATTGATTTATTATAATCAGTCAAAGCTAGATAAAGCAGAAGAAATAACTAATCAAATTCTTAAACTTTTTCCAAAAGATGCGATGGCTACATATAATCTTGGTGCAATTGAAGCAACCAAGGGTAATAAAGTAAAAGCTCGTGAAATTTGGGAAAAGCTTATCGCCTCAGATCCTGATAATGAAACTGCTATATTAGCTAAAAATTCAATCGATAGACTCTAGTATTAAGAATTGTTTCTATTTAGGAATGATTCTTGTTAATATTATACATTCAACAACAATCAATATTTGGATTAATTCAAAAAATCGAACAATTAATTGAAAATATTATTGCCTACTTGGTAGTATTTTTTCTGTTGGTGGTAATTTTTTACTTCTATTTCAGAAAAAATTTGCGTGCATCTGTAACGACCATTAAAAAATTACAAAAAGCTAAAGAATGGGGATTTAATGAACCCGTATCACTGCATCCAGTTATTGATCCTGATATTTGCATAGGAAGTGGCGCTTGTATAAAAGCTTGCCCTGAATTGGACATTTTAGGATTGAATAATGGAAGGGCGCAGGTTATTAATGCTTCCAGATGCGTGGGGCACGGAGCTTGTTTTCATGCTTGTCCTGTTGAAGCAATTACGCTTTGTATTGGAACTGAAAAAAGAGGTGTTGAATTACCACATATTTCACAGGAATTTGAGACGAATATTTCCGGGATTTTTATTGCCGGTGAATTAGGAGGTATGGGGTTAATTAAAAATGCTGTTGAGCAGGGAAAACAATCTGTAGAATATTTTATTAAAAAAAATTATCATTCAGCAAACGCACAATATGATTTAATCATCATTGGTGCCGGTCCAGCAGGTATCTCTGCATCTCTAGCTGCAAAAAAAAATAAACTAACGTTTCTTACAATCGAACAAGATTCTTTGGGTGGAACGGTATATAATTTCCCACGTGCAAAAATTGTTATGACATCTCCGATGGATTTACCTTTATGGGGAAAGATTAAATTAATTGAAACAAGTAAAGCTGAGTTATTAGACCTTTGGAAAGCCGTTTTGGAAAAAAATAATATAACAATAAATGAGCAAGAAAAGGTTGAAGAAATAATAAAACAAGAAGATCATTTTATTGTTAAAACTAATAAAGGACATTACACTTCCGGCGGAATCCTTTTAGCTATTGGCAGAAGAGGTTCGCCCAGAAAATTAGGCGTACCAGGTGAAGAGAGAGAAAATGTTTATTATCGTTTAATTGAACCCGAATTGATACATGATAAAGATATTCTTGTGGTTGGTGGAGGTGATTCCGCAATTGAATCAGCTGTGCTTCTGGCAGATGAAAATAACAGGGTAACTTTATCCTATCGTGGTGAAACCTTTTCAAGAGTTAAGCCTAAAAACCTTGAGCGTATTAATAATTATATTAAAAAGAAAAAGGTCAAAGTTCTGTTTGATTCTAATGTGAAGGAAATTTTTTCGAACTATGTAATAATTAATTTTAATAACAGGACTGAAGAGATAAGACTGAAAAACGATCTGACATATATTTTTGCAGGCGGGATTCTTCCAACAAAATTTCTTGAAGGGATTGGAATTAAAATTACTAAAAAATTTGGTGATGCTATTTTAAAGCATAATTAATATTTTGAAAATTATTTTTTACATATCACTTTTTTCGTTTCCATTATTCGCTCAGATTTCTCCAGGTGATCTGACAAACGCTCATTCAAATCTTGAAGGAATGAGTAATTGTACCAAGTGTCATGAAATTGGTAAGAAAGTACTGAGCTCAAAATGTTTGGATTGCCATGCAGAAATAAAGCAGTTGATTAATGCAAATAGAGGTTATCATGCTTTTTCAGAGGTAAAAAACAAAGAATGTGCTTCGTGTCATAATGAACATCACGGAAGAAATTTCAGAATAGTAAATTTTAATCCAGATGGATTTGATCACAGTAAAACAGGGTTTAAATTGACAGGGGCTCACTATAAAAAAGATTGTAAAGATTGTCACCAGTCTAAATTTATTGCTGATGGAAAATTAAAGAAAAGAAGTAAAACTCATTTAGGTTTGGATCAGAAATGCGTTACCTGCCACGAAGATTATCATCAAAATACTTTGGGGAAAGATTGTGCCAGCTGCCATTCTACCGAAAAATTTAAACCTGCACAAAATTTCGATCATAACAACGCCGCATTTAAATTAGTTGGCGAGCATGAAAAAGTTGAATGCTCCAAGTGCCATCCTAAAGAAATTAAAAACGGAAAAGAATTCTCAAAACTTAAGGGATTAAGTTTTGGTAATTGTTCGTCCTGTCACGCTGATGTTCATAAAGGTGCATTTGGATCAAACTGTAAATCATGTCATACAGTAAATGGTTTTAATATTATCAACCAAGCATCATTCGATCATTCTAAAACAAAATTTCCATTAATTGGTAAACATCAAAAAGTTAAATGCAATGATTGTCATAAAGGTGCAAATAAAAATAAGCCTGCTTTTTCAAAATGTATTGATTGCCATTCTGATTTTCACAAGGGAGATTTTATCAAAAATAATTTAATGATTGATTGTAAAATTTGTCATAATGAACAAGGTTTTTCATTTACCTTGTTTACTATTGAAGAACACAATAAAAACTTTAAACTTGAAGGAAGTCATCTTGCACTTCCTTGCAGCCAGTGTCACAATAGAGAAAATAATTGGAAGTTTAGAAATTTAGGAACTAAGTGTCAGGATTGTCATAAGAATGTTCATGGCAAAGAGATTTCCGAGAAATTTTTTCCGGAAAATAAGTGTGAATTTTGTCACCAGGTTAAAAATTGGAGCATAATTACATTTGACCATAATAGCACGGGATTTGAACTGTTAGGAAAACATAAGATTGTAAAATGCTCATCCTGTCACTATCCGGAAATACTTGGTAAAAAACAATTTCGATTTGTTTCTTTAAATAAAAATTGTGAGCAGTGTCATAAAGATATTCACTTTGGACAGTTTAAGTCAGAAGGGAAAAGTTACTGTGAAAAATGTCATACGAATAACAATTGGAAACCAGATAATTTTGACCATAGCAAAGCTAAATTTTCTACAGAAGGGGCGCATAAAAAATTAGAATGTTCAAAATGTCATCAAAAAGTTGTTGAGAACGGTAATTCATTCATCATTTATAAACTAAAAGATTTTAAATGTGCAAACTGTCATTCCAAATAATTTTTTTTCTGATTTGTGTTAACATATACGCACAATCACCGCATGGAAAAAGTTTTGATATTGATTGTTCAGTATGCCACCAATCAGATAGCTGGAAAATTAATTTAAGAAAGGTCTCTTTTGATCATTCAAAAACTAATTTTAGTTTGATAGGACAGCATCAAAATGTTGATTGTAAATCATGCCATACAACACTGGTTTTTTCAGAAGCTAAAAATGATTGCAGATCCTGTCATAAAGATATTCATCAAGGAACTGTTGGATTTGATTGCGCAAATTGCCACTCCCCAAGTACCTGGATTGTAAAAGATATTGTTGGAGTTCATCAAAAAAGCAGGTTTCCTTTAATTGGCGCTCATAAGTTCGCTGATTGCGCGCAGTGCCATCAGTTATATTCGGAATTAAAATTTGATATGCTAAATGTAGATTGTTATGCATGTCATGCAAGTAATTATAATTCTGCAAATTCACCTAATCATTTAACAGCAAACTTTTCTAAAGATTGCCAGGAATGCCATAGTATTAGCTCTCTGACCTGGAGTGCAAGCAATGTTAATCATAGTTTTTTCCCTTTGGTAGGCGGACATGCATTACCGAGCTGTTATTCTTGTCATAAACAAAATACATTTCAAGGATTAACGCCTGAATGTTATTCTTGTCATCGATCCAATTATGAAGCAACTAAAAATCCAAATCATATCTCAGCTGGATTACCAACTACTTGTAATGTTTGTCATTCGATAAGTGGCTGGTCCCCTGCAAATTTTAATCATAATATCACTCAGTTTCCTTTAACTGGAAAACATGTAAATGTCAGTTGTGTTGATTGCCATAAAACCGGATATACTGGCACACCAACCGATTGCTATTCCTGTCATCAAAAAGATTATCAGTCTGCGTCTGATCCAAATCATGTACAGCAAAATTATCCACAAAATTGCGTTCAATGTCATACAACTTCCGGATGGGGCGGAGCAAATTTTGATCACAATCAAAGCGGTTTTCCATTGACTGGAAGTCATATTCAGGTAAGTTGTGCAAGCTGCCACACGAATGGTTACAGCGGTATTTCAACAGATTGTGTTTCATGTCATCAAACTAATTATCAGCAGGCAGCAAACCCAAATCACGTAGCACTCACATTACCAACAAATTGCGAAAGCTGCCATACCACAAATCCAGGATGGACACCGGCAACTTTTCCAATTCATAATAATATATTTCCGCTGGTTGGGGCTCATTCATTAATTAAAAATTGCGATGACTGTCATAAAGGGAACTACAATAACACACCTAAATTGTGTTATGATTGCCATTCTGCAGATTTTAATTCTTCAAATGATCCACCGCATCAGTCTCAGAATATTTCTCATGATTGTTTGCAATGCCACAATATGAATAGCTGGTCTGGTGCATCATTTAATCATAGTTTTTATCCGATATCTTCTAAGCATAGCAAGGTTAGTTGTAATCAGTGTCATTCGTTAACAAATTATCAGCCGCAGTGTTTAAGCTGTCATCTAAATAATTTTTTGGATAAACATAAACAAGGCGACAGAACTGATTGTTGGAGCTGTCACTCAACCAGCAAATGGGATTAATTCCTATTGACTATATTTTTCATTTAGAAAAAAATATATGATAATAAAAAAGTATATAATTATATCAATAATCTTTTTTAATTGTTTCATTTTTTCGCAAAGCAATACAAATGAATTTAAAGAAGGTAAAGTTGGATACACCTCCTCTCAATTTATTTATGTCCTCTTTAATAATACAAATGGTGTTAATGAGGGGGATACTATTTTTACTAAAGTTAAAAATAAATTTAATCCTGCATTAATTGTAAAGTTTATTTCATCCTCTTCAGCTGCTTGTGAAAAAATTAATAATGAAGAATTTAAAAAAGATTTACCCATCTTCGCTAAAATTGAAAATCATCAGGAAACTGTTAGTCAAACCGAGGACACTCTAATGTTGAAATCATCTGCCAATGTTATTACTGTTGACGAAACAAAAAATATTACGACTTCAAAAAAAGTAATTGAACATAATAATGAATTTTCAGGCAGATATTCAGTTCAATCTTATACCGGATTTTCTAATTTAGATCGTAGTAGTGATTATTTACGATGGAGACATTCTTTGCTTTTGGGGATCAGAAATATTGCAGGCTCAAGTCTTTCGTTTTCAACTTATTCAATGTTAGCTTATAGAGTTAGCGAATGGACTAGTGTTTCTTCTAATCTTGGAAAAGCATTTAAAGTTTATGAAATGAATCTAAATTACCAATTTGATGAATCTACAAATTTATGGGTCGGAAGATATCTTAACCGGAAAATTTCAAATCTAAGCGTTGTTGATGGTGCTCAGTTTGAAAAGTCTTTTTCGTTTTTAACCTTTGGGTTAGTTGCCGGTTCAAGACCAAACTTTATTGATTTTGGTATTAACACTAAATTATTTGAGTACGGCATATATTTTAATCGGGCGGATAGTATTGGAAGCGGATTAATGGAAAACACCTTGTCATTTTTTGAGCAAACAAATGATTTTAAAACTGATAGGAGATTTGTTTACTTTCAACACAATAATAATTTTTTATATCATACAAGTTTGTTTGCTTCGGCTGAAGTTGACCTTTATAAAGTGCAAAATGGATTACATAAAAATGATTTAAGTTTAACTTCACTTTATCTTTCTGCGCGATATACACCGATAAATGAAATCTCATTTAATTTGTCTTACGACGCAAGAAAAAATGTTATATACTATGAAACTTTTAAATCACTCGCCGATAGTGTATTAGAAAATGAAACACGACAAGGTTTTAGAGCCAGAACTGTGATCAGACCATGGAACAACATTTACTTAAGCTTTCAATATGGATATCGTTACAGTAAATCTGACGCAAAACCCAGCAGCAATTATGGTGGAAGTATCGCGTTTAATACGATACCGTTTATCGAAGCATCAACAACATTTGATTTTAACAGACTTAAAAGCAATTACGTTGACGGTTACATTTATTCAGTAAATCTTGATAAATATTTTACAGATATAAGTTCAGATTTTTCAATTGGCTTTAGAAAAACAGAATATTCTTTTTTCAATAATTCCTCAAAGCTTGATGAAAAAGCAATACTATTAAATTTTTCAACAAGTGTCTTTCGTCTGTTTTCATTTTCAATAAGTTATGAAGGTGTCTTTGAATCCGTACGCACATTTAATCGGGTTTTAATAGACTTAACAACAAGATTTTAAATCCAATTAAACAATTTTTCCTTTCCTCATAAAATTATTATATCTATTTTTGTCTCAGATAAGAGATAAACAAAATGATTGAATACACTGGCGCTATTCACATGCACTCAACTTTTTCAGATGGAACGGGCGAAGTTCCTGATATTGCCCGTTTTGCTGATGAAGTTGGTCTGGATTTTATTTTACTTACCGATCATAATACTTTGCGTGCATTGCACGAAGGTTATGAAAAGTGGTATGGCAATACTTTGCTTTTGGTTGGTGTTGAAATAAATGATAAAGAAAATAAAAATCATTACCTGGCTTTCGGAATTAATGAAGCATTTTCTACAAGAACTCCCGCAAAAAAATATGTAGCAAAAGTAAAGGAACTTGGAGGTATAGGATTTTTAGCCCATCCTCATGAAAAACGTAAACATAAAGAACATCCCGCTTATCCGTGGACAGAATGGGATACCGAAGATTTTACAGGAATTGAAATCTGGAATCATATGTCCGAGTGGGTTGAAAATCTTACAGAAGAAAATAAATACAGATCTTTTCTTCATCCATTAAGAACTGTAAGTGAGCCGCCTAAAGAATCCTTAAAAGTTTGGGATGAGCTAAATCTGAAGAGAAAAGTAGTTGGTATCGGCGGAATTGATGCACATGCACATAAATATAATTTAGTAGGATTTCTTGAAGTTGAAATTTTTCCGTATAAAGTTTTGTTCAAATCTATCCGTACTCACATTTTGCTTGATGAAGAAATAAAAAAAGGTAAAAGCTCAAAAGATATTGAGAAAGCAAAATGGCAAATTTATAACGCACTTAAAGAAGGACGTTGTTTTGTTGCAAATGATTATGTCGCTGAATCGAAAGGGTTTAGATTTTTTGCAGAACATAACAATAAAAAATATCAGATGGGCGAAACTGTTCCCGATTCTAAAAATATTACTTTAAAAGTTTTATTACCCGGCATAAAAGCTGAAATCAAACTTCTACGAAACGGACACATAGTTGAAACTGAGAATGGAATTGATGCCGAATTTGTTATAAACAAAAAAGGTGTTTACAGGGTTGAAGTCTATTTTGAAAACCGTGCGTGGATTTATTCTAATCACATCAGAGTAAATGTTTAAAAAAGAAATATCGCGCAAAAAAAAATCTTATCTTTTTGAAAGCTAATTTAAAAACCCTTTTGTGAATTTTTGTGTTTTAGAGTTTTTGTGGCAAGAGTTTGTTAAAAGAAAAAAACAAATGCCGCAAAAGCACAAATGCACTAAACACCACTAAAAAATAAACTCTAAATCACCTCTTTAATTTTTATTAATGCTGCCCTGAATCTTTTTTTAACCTTCTGAATCATACTTTTACAAAAAATAAAATTATAAGAAACTATTATGACAACACAACCTAAAGTAATTGTTTTTTCTACACCAACTTGTAGTTTTTGTAATCAAGCTAAAAGATATTTTAGAGAAAAAAATATCCGTTTTACGGATGTTGATGTTTCCCGGGATCAATCTGCTGCAAGAGATATGATGCGCAGAACCGGACAAATGGGAGTACCAGTGATTTTAATAAACAATAAAGCAATAGTAGGTTTTGACAGACCTAAAATAAATCAAATGTTAAACATAAAAGATTAATGGAGTTAATATGAAAATTAAACCTTTAGACGATCGCGTTTTACTTGAACCTATGCCAGCAGAAGAAAAAACTTCTTCCGGATTAATTATCCCAGATTCCGCAAAAGAAAAACCACGTGTTGGAACCGTTATAGCCGTTGGTACGGATGAAGATCTAAGAGAAAAAATAAAAGAAGGCAATAAAGTATTATTCGCTAAATATGGCGGTGATGAAGTTGAAATGAATGGCAAAGAATATAGAATCTTACAGCGTTCGGATATTCTTGCAGTTGTTGAAGATTAATTAAAAATAAAATCAGAAAAGGATAAAAATGTTAAGAACTAATCTAACACACGTTCTCTCAGAAAAAGAACACTCCGATATAATTAACAATAATGAAAATGTAATGATATGCTGCGGCAGAATGGGACCAATGTGCATTCCTGTTTACGAAGTAATGGAAGAACTTGAGGCCGAATATCCAAACGTAAAATTTGCTGATATGGAATTTGACATTCCTGATGCAAAGGTGATAAGAGGATTACCTGAAGCAAGAAGTTTTCAGGGATTGCCTTTTACGATTTACTACAAAAATGGTAAAGTAGTAAAAGCTACCAGCAGTATTCAATCAAGAGATCAGGTTACTGCAATTCTTGATGAACATTTTGGTAAATAATTAATTTATGTATTTCGAAAGCGCAGGATTAATCTTGCGCTTTTATATTATCGTGCAGTCAAAAGTCTGCGGATATCTTAATCTTAAAAACAGAAAAAATTATGGATAATCATTTTGATGTAATAGTTATTGGCGCAGGTGCAGCGGGATTAACAGCAGGCATCTATCTATCCAGGGCTAAAGTTAAAACTTTGATTTTAAATGAAGGTGCGGTTGGAGGACAAATGGTACTTACTCACGAGATTGCAAATTATCCCGGTGTAGAAAATATTAGCGGATATGAACTTGCAAGAACGATGAAATCACAGGCACAAAAATTTGGTTGTACTATAAAATCAAATACAAAAATCACATCATTAAATCTAACTGATGAATCGAAAAAAGTTACTGTGAATGGTAAAGATGTTTATACTTCTGATGCTGTTATTATCGCAACCGGCGGAAGATCAAGAATGATTGGTGCATTGGGTGAGGATAAGTTTAAGGGCAAAGGAATATCTTATTGTGCAACCTGCGATGGTGATTTCTTTCAGGATAAAGAAATTATTGTTGTCGGCGGCGGAAACTCGGCTTTAGAAGAAGCTGTTTCGCTTACTAAATATGCATCCAAGCTTACGATCGTTCATCAGTTTGATCACTTTCAGGCATTTGAGCATTATGTTGATGAAGCAAAGAAGAATGAAAAGATTAGCTTTATAATGGAATCAAAAATTATTGAGTTTATTGGTGATGAAAAACTCGAATCAGTAAAAATCCAGAATCAAGCGACTCAGGAAATTACTGAAATGAAAATTGACGGAGTTTTTATTTTTATTGGTTATGTCCCAAATACCGAATCTCTTGAAGGAATTATAGAATTGAACCAATGGAAAGAAATTGTTGTAGATAAAGATATGAAGACAAATCTTCCGGGTGTTTTTGCGGCAGGTGATTCAATCCAGAAAAGATATCGCCAGGTTACTACAGCAGTTGCTGATGGAACTATTGCAGCACTAAGTGCTGCAGAGTATGTTAATAATCTTAAAAAGGAATTAAGCGAACGCGAGCTTGTTCATTAATCAAAATAAATAATGATACACAATAAAGATCACTGGTATGATGGATGGTTTTACGATGCTCTGATTGCCCCGAATCAGGATAGAATGTTCAGAGAAATAAAAAATGTTATCAAACCTGATTCAACAATTATTGATGTTGGTTGTGGTACAGGTAGATTTTCGTTTTCTGTTGCCGATAAAGTTCAGAAAGTAGTTGCAATAGATTTATCAAAAAAGAATATCGATAAAGCAAACAAGACTCTTTCAAAAAATCCAAACACAAAAATATCTTTTCATCATACAAAACTTTCTGATCTCTTATCAAAAAAACTTCATTTTGATTATGCGGTTATGACCTATGTTATTCACGAAGTGAATCCTGATGAAAGAATAACATTGTTAAAAGAAATGGCAGCAATAGCTGATAAAATTATAATTGGTGATTATCTCGTTCCAATTAACAAAGGTTTCTGGAGTGTCCTGAATGAAATAGTAGAATTTTTAGCAGGCAGGGAACATTACACTAACTTCAAAAACTTTGTTGCTGATGATGGATTATCCGGCTTAACTAAAAAAGCAAATCTTAATATTATTAGTGATATAAAAGACACACCAATAACAAGCCAGATATTTGTTTTAGAGCACTCGAATAAATTTTAATTTTAAGTTGCTTTGGTTTAATTTACTCTCACAATATTAATATCTAAAATTTGTAAAGGAAAAGTTATGAATGACAGAGTTTATAATAATGGAATTGATCGTCTTCGGTCTAAAGAACGTGTTGAGCGTTTGGAAGTTGAAAAAGTTGTTGATTTATGTTTAGATCATAATCAAATAAAATCTGTTTTAGATGTTGGAACTGGCAGTGCACTTTTTGCAGAAGCTTTCTCTAAAAAGAATCTTAAGGTTGCCGGAGTAGATTTGAATCCTGAAATGCTTGAAGCAGCAAAAAAATATTTACCTGAAGCTGAATTTAAAATTGCCACAGCCGAAAGTCTGCCTTTTGAAGAAAACTCTTTTGATTTGGTTTTTATGGGAGTACTTTTACACGAAGTTAATGATTTTACAAAAGCATTGCAGGAAGCAAAAAGAGTAGCCGCAAAACAAGTTTCAGCTTTAGAATGGAAATATGAAGTTGAAGATTTTGGTCCACCGTTAGAGCATAGATTAAGTGAGGATTTTCTTAAACAACTTTCCGATAAAGTCGGTTTTTCAAAAATGGAAGTTGTACCTTTAACAAACCTTGTGCTTTATCATTTTATAAAATGAAAATAAGTTAGAAGTAATTACAAAGCACTTAACAGAAAGTTAAATTCTTTGTATTTTTAACCTGTAAACTTTTTAATTGAATTATTTCCAATGCGCCCGTAGTTCAATTGGATAGAATGTTGGATTCCGGTTCCAAAGGTTGCAGGTTCAAATCCTGCCGGGCGTACTTATTACAAAGTTCAGAATAAAATCATTCACTTTCATAATAATATGTTGTAAGTGCACCTACTATTCCCTGGCTGGAATAAACTATTTCCCATATAGATTGAGTCTGGCTTTGTTTTTTATAAACCCTCTCCATAATCCTCGTTTTCCCAGGCTGCCACGGACCACTCCGTGGCACATTTATTTGTAGTCCACTCACGGTGCCACCCCCGATGCAGCGGGGCAGGCTGTGACAGATATAGTTTAGTTCAGTCACGGTATGGACCGTGACTGCCAGATAAATTGGGATTATTTTTTTGATAAATCCATCCTTAATCATCGCTTTATTAAATGGTAGGAAAAAGCCCTCATTACTGTCAGGCAGTGCAGGTATATGTTTGTAATTTTTCCTAGGCTGCCACGGACCACTCCGTGGCACATTTATTTGTAGTTCACTCACGGTGCCACCCCCGATGCAGCGGGGCAGGCTGTGACAGATATAGTTTAG
>DAIRCT010000010.1:0-30492 GCA_036796535.1 Ignavibacteriaceae bacterium | reverse complement strand
GGCTGTGACAGATATAGTTTAGTTCAGTCACGGTATGGACCGTGACTGCCAGATATTAGAACTAATAAAAAAAGTAACAACCGTAAGTGTTGAGACTATAAAGATTATCACTGAGATGGAGAAAGAACGAGATTGATTTTAACCTCTCCATAATCCTCGTTTTCCCAGGCTGCCACGGACCACTCCGTGGCACATTTATTTGTAGTCCACTCACGGTGCCACCCCCGATGCAGCGGGGCAGGCTGTGACAGATATAGTTTAGTTCAGTCACGGTATGGACCGTGACTGCCAGATAAATTGGGATTATTTTTTTGATAAATCCATCCTTAATCATCGCTTTATTAAATGGAAGGAAAAAGCCCTCATTACTGTCAGGCAGTGCAGGTATGTGTTTGTAATTTTCCCCTTTGGAACATTGCCCCTTTTAGTGTTAAATTTGCCCGCACATTTTTAGATTATTATTAACAGGAAAAAGAATGTTAACCAAACAAAAAAAGCTTTCAAAAAAAGAAATTAAAGAAGACAAGCTGGTTGAGTTTTATTATAAAGCACAATCTTTTTATGAAGAAAATAAAAATAAAGTTTTTCTTTACGGTGGTATTGTTGCTGCTGTAATTGTTGCGGTTTATTTTTATATGAATTATCGCAGCGGGCAAAATGTTGAAGCAGGAACACATCTTGCAAATGTAATGGATGCTTATGATATGGGTGATTATCTTACAGCAATTGAAGGAAAACAAGGTACAAATCTTATTGGATTAAAAAAGATTGTTCAGGATTACGGCAGTACTGAAAATGGTGAGACAGCAAAAATTTATCTGGCAAATTCTTACGCCAGCTTAGGTAAGATGGATGAAGCACTTAAATATTATGAAGATTATAATGGAGATATTGATATTTACAAATCCGCAGCTTTAGCAGGTAAAGCCGGAATTTTATCTTTCAAAAATCAATTTGCAGAAGCCGCTGATTTATATCTTAAAGCTTCACGCGTTTCTAAAAATAATGTGCTTAATCCGGAATATATTTATCAGGCGGCTGTAAATTATTTTGAGGCGGGCAATAAAGAAGAAGCTAAAGCTCTTCTTCAAAATATTAAGGATGATTATAAAACCTCAAGCGTTTACGCCAAAGTTGATAAATATCTCTCTCAGCTAAATTGAGCAATTTCTTGCTGATTTTTATAAAAACCGTGAAGAAATTCACGGTTTTTTGTTAATTTCTATCAAATTCGGTTTCTTGACTTTCAGGGCAGCTATCTCTATTTTTTCGCGTCAATTTTTAATAACAAACATAAACTATATGGCAGATACCTCAGATTTTCGTAATGGATTAATAATCAAATTCAAAAATGACCCTTATGTTATTGTAGAATTTCAGCATGTTAAACCCGGTAAGGGTGGTGCATTTGTTCGAAGTACTTTGAAAAATTTAAAAACCGGTAAAGTGCTTGATAACACTTTTCGTTCCGGTGAATCTATTGAGATTATCCGTGTTGAACGAAAGAAGTTTCAATACTTATTTCGCGAAGGCGATTTTTTAGTTCTGATGGATAATGAAACTTACGAACAGATAAATGTTCCGGTTGTACTTTTTGGTGATTCAGTAAATTATTTAAAGGAAAGCGAAGAAGTAGAAATTCTTTTTAACGGCGATGATATAATAACCGTTGAACCTCCGATTTTTGCATATCTTAAAGTTGTTGAAACTGAACCCGGCTTTAGGGGAAACACCGCAACCAACGCATTCAAACCTGCAAAATTAGAAACAGGCGCAACTGTAAATGTTCCACTTTTCATTGATGTTGATGATATCCTTAAAGTTGATACCAGAACTGGTGAATATGTGGAAAGAGTAAAATCCTAATTAAAGGAAAGAAAATGGATTTAAATCAAATTAAAAAACTCATCAAACTTTTGGAATCCAGTGAAGTAACTGATCTTGAAGTTGAAGAGGATGGCGTAAGAATAAAACTTGCCAAAAAAGTTCGGGTTACACAAACAGTAACCTTACCGCAAACAGTTGCACCATCAATCAATACCGGTGCATTTTCAGAAGTTTCCGGCAAAGCTGATGATAAAAAAGTTAGTGAAGAAAATGCGAATGCAGGTTTGCACGAAATCAAATCACCGATAGTTGGTACATTTTACAGAGCTCCTGCTCCGGATGCAGATGCATACGTACAGGTTGGCGATGATATTTCTGTTGGTTCTGTTTTGTGTATCGTTGAGGCAATGAAACTTATGAACGAAATTGAATCAGATGTTAGCGGAAAAGTTGTAAAGATTTTAGTTGAAAACGGAAAACCTGTTGAATACAATCAACCTCTGTTTTTAATTAAAACCAGTTAATCAAAATTAAAATTGAGTTAATGTGTTTAATAAAATATTAATCGCCAATCGCGGTGAAATTGCATTAAGAATTATCAGAACCTGCAAAGAGCTGGGAATAAAAACTGTTGCAGTTTATTCAGAAGCAGATCGCGATTCACTGCACGTTACCTTTGCAGACGAAGCCGTTTGCATTGGTCCTGCTTCAGGCAAAGAGAGCTATCTTAAAATTCCATCAATAATTTCTGCAGCACAAATAACCGGTGCAGATGCAATTCATCCCGGTTACGGATTTCTTGCAGAGAATGCTGACTTTTCTGAAATATGTTCCGAATCAAATATTAAATTTATTGGTCCATCACCCGCAATGATCAAAGCGATGGGAGATAAATCCTTTGCTAAAGAAACTATGCGAAAAAATGGCGTGCCGGTTATTCCCGGTACCGATGGTTTGATTACAGATATGAAGGATGCGATTGGTATTTCACACGAGATAGGATTTCCCGTAATTATAAAAGCATCTGCAGGCGGTGGCGGTAAGGGAATGAGAATTGTTTGGGAAGAAAGTGAATTTGAAAAAGCTTTTCAGATGGCACAGCACGAAGCAGAATCCTCTTTTGGCAATCCGGCAGTTTATCTCGAAAAGTTTCTTGAAAATCCGCGTCATATAGAAATTCAGGTAATGGGAGATTCACACGGAAATGTTTATCATTATGGTGAAAGAGATTGCTCTGTTCAAAGAAGACATCAAAAATTAATTGAGGAAGCTCCATCTCCCGCTTTAGATGCTGATTTAAGAAATCGTATGGGTGAAGCCGCAGTACTTGGTGCAAAGTCTGTAAATTATGAAGGCGCAGGAACAATAGAGTTTCTTTTGGATAAGCATAAAAATTTTTATTTCATGGAAATGAATACCAGGATTCAGGTCGAGCATCCTGTTACAGAGATGGTTTATGATGTTGATTTAGTAAGACAGCAAATTTTGGTTGCGGCTGGGCAAAGAATAGAGGCACATCCACGCAAACCGCAAGGGCACGCAATTGAATTTAGAATTAATGCTGAAGATTATGAAAATAATTTTAGACCAAGTCCAGGCAAAATTACTTCTGTACATTTCCCGGGTGGATTTGGTGTAAGAGTTGATTCACATATTTATCAGTCTTATACAATTCCGCCTTATTATGATTCTTTAATTGCAAAGTTAATAGTTTGGGGCAAAGACAGAGAACAAACTATCGCCCGTGGAAGAAGAGCTCTTGAAGAATTTACTGTTGAAGGAATAAAAACCACTATCCCGTTTCATCTTAAAGTTTTGGAAGATGAAAGGTTTGTTAGCGGTAATTTTGATACCGGATTTCTGGAAAAATTTTAATAAAAAATAATTTAACTTTTCGAAAATTTTATGAGGAAAAAATGAATATACCACAAAATTTAAAGTACACTAAAGAACACGAATGGGTTCTTGTGGAAGGCAACATTGGAACTATTGGAATTACTGATTATGCTCAGGGAGAATTAGGTGATGTAGTTTTTGTTGATATCGATCCTGCATTATCGGAGATAAGAAAAGGGGAGTCTTTAGGAACGATAGAAGCCGTTAAAACTGTAAGCGATATTTTCGCTCCGTTTACAGGTAAGGTTTTAGAGTTAAATGAATTACTTAAAGATAGTCCTGAAAATGTAAACTCGGATCCCTACGGAAAAGGATGGATGTTAAAAGTTGAAATAAGCAATAAAGCTGATTTAGATGATTTGCTTGATGCTGCAGCTTATCAAGCGCTTATCGGACAATAAAATATTTTTATGCAAATTTAAAACAAAATTCGGTTTTACCGGATTTTGTTTTTTATTTTTAAACCACGCAAATATTTTATGGAACATAAAGAAAAAATACTGATCATTGATTTTGGTTCTCAGTACACTCAACTGATTACAAGGCGGGTTAGGGAGGCAAATGTTTATTCCGAAATTCATTCCCATAAAATTACTTTTGAAGAAGTAAAAAAAATAAATCCAACAGGTATTATTCTTTCCGGTGGACCGATGAGTGTTTATGATTCATCTGCGCCTGATATTGATATTAATATTTTGAAGATTAAAGTTCCCATTCTTGGTATTTGTTATGGACTTCAACTAATGTGCAAAAAGTTTGGCGGCAAGGTTGAGCCGGCAAATGATAGAGAATACGGCAAAGCAATTTTAAATCTTGTAGAAAGTTCCAAGCTTTTTAGTAATGTAACTGATAACTCAAAAGTCTGGATGAGTCATGGTGATTATCTTACGGAACTACCAAAGGGATTTAATATAATTGCCAGGTCAGATCACTCACCAATATGTGCAATATCCGATGAGGAAAATAAAATTTTTGGAGTTCAGTTTCATCCGGAAGTAGCGCACACCGAAGAAGGCAAACAAATTATCCATAATTTTTTGTTCAACATTTGTCATTGCAAAGGTGACTGGACACCACAAAATTTTGTTGATAGCAGTGTAAAGGAAATTTCAAACCGTGTTGGTTCTGCAAAGGTTATCTGCGCATTAAGCGGTGGTGTGGATTCAACAGTTGCGGCTGTTCTGGTAAAACAAGCCATTGGTGAAAACCTAACCTGCATCCATATTGATACCGGATTGATGCGAAAAAATGAAAGTGATGAAATAAGAAAAGTTTTTGATGAAAAGTTGAATCTTCATCACATTCACATTGATGCCTCAGAAAAATTCTTAAACAGATTAAAAAATGTTTCTGATCCGGAACAAAAAAGAAAAATTATTGGCAATACATTTATTGAAATCTTTGAAGAAGAAGCAAAAAAAATAAAAGGTGTAGAATTTCTTGTTCAAGGAACTTTATATCCGGATGTAATTGAATCTGTTTCGGTCAAAGGTGCTTCTGCAACAATTAAAACACATCATAACGTTGGCGGCCTGCCGGAAAAAATGAATCTTAAATTAATTGAGCCATTCCGTGAATTGTTTAAAGACGAAGTACGCAATGTTGGACGGCAATTAAATATTCCTGAAGAATTTATTCAAAGACATCCTTTCCCTGGTCCGGGATTGGCAGTTAGAATTCTTAGTTCTGTTGATAAAGAAAAACTTGATATTTTAAGAGAAGCTGACGATATTTTTATCAATTCTATTAAAGCAGCAGGACTATATGATAAAATCTGGCAGGCATTTGCTGTGTTACTTCCTGTTCAATCAGTTGGCGTAATGGGTGATGCCCGTACTTATGAGTTTGTTCTTTCCTTGCGCGCTGTTACTTCTGTTGATGGAATGACGGCAGATTGGTATGCCTTTGAATATGATTTTCTTTCTGATGTTTCTAACAAAATTATAAATAAAGTTCGCGGTATAAATCGCGTTGTTTATGATATTAGTTCTAAACCTCCTGCAACTATTGAGTGGGAATAATTGAGCGAAGATAAATTAAAATATAAATTAAATTTAGTATCTCAATTCCTGTCCGAAGGCAAGAAACTTCACGCCCTTCAAATTTTAAACCGCCTTATTCTTGATGAACCCGATGATGAAATTTATTTTCAATTAGCCGATATTTATGAAAGCATGGGTTTTGTTAATAGCGGCAAAAATATTCTTTTAGAATTGATCGAAAAAATCCCGCAAGATGACGAAGCAAAATTATTTTTAGGTCAGTATTTACTTAGAAACTCTGAATGGTTTGACGCTATAGAAGTGTTAAATAATATCACTGACTCAACTCCATCTTCACTGTTTTTAATTGCTTATTCATATATGATGTTAAAAGAATTTGAACTATCCCGCGAATACTTTCAAAAATTTATAAACGTTACCAAAGATAATGAGCTTAAACAAGAAGCGAATCTTTATCTTGCAAAGATTGAATATGAATTGAACCACTTCGATTCAGCTTTGCAATACGCCAAGAGTGCGCAATATTTATACTCGGATTTTTGGGAGCTTAATTTAATCTTAGCTAAAGTTTACTACAGTCTGGAAATGTTTACACATGCTATAACTCCAATTCAAAAAGCTCTTAAGCTCAATCCTAAAGAAGTAATGGTAAAGGAATTTGCAGGCAAAATTTATTTTAAGCTTGAAGATTTTAAGAAAGCTGAATTTTATTTTACAGAATGTATTGAGCAAACTTCAGAAGTTTCTGCTGAGATTTATACACTTTTGGCAAAATCATATCTTAAGCAAAGAAAAAATGATGAAGCAAAATTATTTTTTGAATTAGCGTTACATGTTGATCCTGAATATTCACCCGCAATGATCGGTAAAAAGGATTTATTATGATTAAAATCTTATTAAAATATTTTTTGGGAAAACAGACAGTTCTGTTTTTTCTGATTATCACCGGACTGGCAGCGGCACAAAATTTTAACACTGATGTTAACAAAGAATTTGAAAAAGCTATCGGGCTTTTTAAAGCCAAAAATTATGATACCGCACTCAGTGTTTTCCAGAGGGTTGTAAATTACCCAAGCCCAAATTCTAAATTAACTGCCGCCGAATTTTTTATAATTAAAATTTATCAGCAAAAAAAAGATTATAGTGAATCAGAAAAATCCGCAAAAAGTTTTCTATCAAAATATCCTTCAAGCAAATATGCGGATGAAGTAAAGAAAATTTTAATTCAGAGTTATATTGATCTTAAAGATTATTATAATGCTTTTAAATCCTCCATATCATTTTTAGATAAATCAAACTCAATTGTATTCCGGAATGAAACAAAATATGTTGCAGAAAAGTTAGCACTAAATTATTTGAAAAGTTCAGATGTTATTGGCTTAGCAAAAGAATACAGCAATGCAAATACAAAACCATTTTTGCTTTTGCTTTCAGGTAAACTTTTAAGGAATGAGGGAGATGAAAAAAGTGCTGTTAAGATGTTTGATGAAATTATTTTTGGTTATAAAAACTCAGATGAATTTATCGAGGCACAAAATCTGAAAAAAAGTTCTAATAATGTGGAATCGAATCTTAATACACCGCTTGTTGGCGTTATCCTTTCACTAACTGATCAGAATGGAATACAAATTCAATCCGCAACAGAAATTCTTGAAGGAATTAAATTCGCTTTTCACGAATACAATTCAGCTCATCAGGAAAAATTTGGATTATTAATAAATGATATCCAAAAAGATAAAAGAATGATTGTAGAAAAATCTAATGCTTTGATGGAAAACGATAATGTAAGATGTGTTCTTGGTCCTGTTTTTAGCGATGATGTACGAAATGTGTTAATGGAATCTAGTCATTCAAATCTATGCATCCTTTCCCCAACTGCTACCGATGATGATCTTGTTAGTCTCAGTGAAAACTTTTATCAGGCAAATCCATCTTTTTCTGCCCGTGGAAAGTACTTTGCTCAGTATCTGTACTTTGTAGAAGGTGTAAAAAATGTTGCAGTGTTAAATTCCATAGATGGATATTCTCCGTTACTTGCCGCAAGTTTTACTCAGGAATTTGAAAGACTTGGTGGTGATGTTGTTGTAAAAGAAACATATAAAAGTAAAAGTTATTCTTTAGCAGATCAGATTTCGAGGATATCCACTTTTGCAGGTTCACTGGATGGAATTTATGCTCCTCTTTCAGATCAGAATGACGCAGCAGTAATTCTTTCTTCTATGGTTCAAAGCGGATTGAGTTTAAAAATATTTGGCAGCCAGGATTGGTTTATTGCAAAAGGATTTGAAACATCACCGGAGTTAAGTAATAAATTAGTTTTCGAGTCTGATTATTTTATTGATTACAGTGATCCTGATTTTAAGAATTTCAGTGCCAATTTTAAAAAGCAAACAGGAACCGAAGTTAATCGGAACAATCTTTATGGATATGATTTAGCAAAATATATTATAACTGTAATGCGAAACATTAATCCTACCAGAAAAAATATAAAGTACAAAATTGAATCAGGCATTAATGTTACCGGTTTTCACAATAATATTTCATTTGATTATGACAGGATAAACAAGTTCATAAACATTGTTCGGTTTAAAGATGGTATTTTTAATCTGGTAGAAAAATTCAGATCAGGAAAATAATTTTAGCGGGGTATTATGGCAAAAGTAAAAGATCTTCCAATAGATGACAGACCCAGAGAAAAACTTCTTCTTCGTGGTCCACAAAACTTAACTGATGCGGAACTGCTGGCTATTTTATTACGAACCGGAACCAAGGGTAAATCTGTAATACTAATGGCTCAGGAAATTATCAATAAAGAAAATAATTTAGCGCAGCTAGCCGCAAAATCATCCGCAGATTTAATTAAAACATCCGGTGTGGGTAAAGATAAAGCAGCCACTTTACTTGCGGCTTTTGAAATAAGCCGAAGAATTTTATCTCAGACAAAATGGTACGCTCAAAAAAAAATTACTTCTCCCGCAGATGTAGCGGAAATTTTTATTCCTTTACTGCGGGATGAATTAAAAGAGCAATTTATTGTTGTCTGTTTAAGTTCAGCTAATAAAATTATTAGATTTGAAAAAATATCAATTGGAAATCTAAATTCCAGTGTTGTTCATCCAAGAGAAATTTTTAAAGTTGCAATTGAGAATAACTCAGCAAGCATAATTTTAATTCATAATCATCCAAGCGAAAATCCGGAACCAAGCAATGAGGATATTTCCATTACAAAAAAATTAGTTGAATCTGGAAAAATAATGGATATTCCTATTTTTGATCATATAATTATTGCTGGAAATTCATATACAAGTTTTGTTGAGAGGCGGCTTATTTAGATAGTTATTTTGTAATAGTTTCTAGTCCATAAGAATTAATCACTTTTTCGTTCTTATGCCCTATAGATTATTAATCCAAAATAAGAGTAATTTTTATTGGATATAAAAGATAAATTATGGATAATCCAAAATTTTAGCACAAGATTTTTAAGTTAGATTTATTGTGCAGCTCACAGAATTAAGGATTATTTAACAAATATTCTTTAAAATTTTCAAATAATAGTTTTTTTTTAGGTAATTTTCTTATAAATTAGACTATAGATTATCGTCCTTATTAAGTCAAACAAAGACTTTTTTAATTAACATATAAACTAAATTATTCGGAGGTATCGAATGAACATTACAAAATCCTTCAAAACTGCTGTTATAGTCGGCAGTCTCGCTTTGACCACGGCATTTTTAAGTGGTTGCGGCGGTTTGAGCGAAGCTCAATTAAAGGAATTGAGTGATCTTAAAGCTTCAGTTCAGTCTCTTGAAAATGAAGCTAATTCATTGAAAGATGAAAGAGCCAAACTTGAAAAACAAGTTGAGGAAACAAACAGAAAACTTGCTGAATGCCAGAAGCAAAAAGAAGAAACAAGGGCTAATTTAGAAAAATTGCCCAAATAATTAATAAACGATTTTAATAATGTATAAGGAGAAAATAATAATGTATCTTAAATCTAAATTATTAGGAATACTCTCCCTTGTTCTTCTATTAACTGTGGTAAGTTTTGCACAGGAAAAAATGACTGAAGAACAATGGCAGTCTGAAATGACAGCTTTAAAAAGCAAGCAAGCAGCTCTTACAAGTGAAGTTGCTGCACTTAAAGCTGATATTGATAACCTGAAAGCAATGAATCTTCAGGATCCGGAACAATGCATCGACGAATTATATCAGATGGTTGGTGCTACAAGAAATGACGTTAACAACTTCAGAAAAGCTGTTACTGAATTAGATGGCAAAATCAACAGAAAAGAAGGACCAAAAGCTGATAGACAAACAGATCTTAATGCTTTAAAGATGAATAAAATTTCAGCTTTACCGGAATTCTTCAAAAAAGTTCACACTACAATGCAAAATAATCTTGATGCTTGGGTTGAAGCTCCAAAAGAAATCAGCTACACTGTTGTAAAAGGTGATTGCCTTTGGAATATAGCAAAGAAAAAAGAACACTACGGTAACGGTTTTGCTTGGCCAGTAATTTACAAAGCCAACAGAGATCAGATTAAGAATCCAGATTTGATTTATCCAAAACAAACCTTTAAGATTCCTAATCTTACCGAAGATGAAAAAGCAAAATATGAAAAACTAAGAAAGAATTATAAACCAGCTCCAGTTCAATAATTGTTTATAATTTCTAAAAAAATTTTCCTAAGCCCTTATCTTTATTGATGAGGGCTTTTTATATTTAAATCATTATGACAGTAGCAGAAAAAAAACTTACACTCAGTAACATTGATATGCTTTCCTTTTTGGGAGTTAATGATGCTAATCTTCATATTCTTGAAGATCGATTTAATTCCACAATAAGTGTTCGAGGCGATATTGTAAATATTAAAGGTGTGCTTGAGGAAGTTGAACTTGTTGAAAAGGTTCTGAAAGAAATGGCTTATGTGCTTAATACAAGCGGCAGACTTAATCAAAATGATGTTGAAACAATTTTAAATCTTACTGTTGAAGGAAAAGAAATTGTTAATGAAGAAGAACTTGATTCAATTGTACTTTACACTAAAAACGATGTTGTAAAAGCAAAGACAGCCGGACAAAAAAAATATTTTCAGGTTGCTAATAAAAACGATATTTGCTTTGCTATCGGACCGGCTGGAACCGGTAAAACTTATCTTGCCGTCGCCCTTGCGGTATCAGCACTAAAAAGAGGAATTGTAAAAAGGATAGTTCTTGCACGCCCTGCAGTTGAAGCTGGTGAAAGTCTTGGATTTTTACCGGGAGATTTTCAGGAAAAGATAGATCCGTACCTGCGTCCCCTTTATGATGCTCTTGATGATATGATGCCGTCTGAAAAATTAAAAGCATATCTTGAAAAAGGCATAATAGAAATCGTTCCCCTTGCATATATGCGCGGCAGAACTTTAAATAATGCTTTTGTGATTCTCGACGAGGCGCAAAATGCAACGGACGTTCAGATGAAAATGTTTCTTACAAGATTAGGAGCTAACTCTAAAGCAATAATAACCGGAGACATTACCCAGATTGATCTTCCTGCTAAAACAAAAAGCGGATTGGTTCAGGCAAAAGAAATTTTAAGTGGAATAACCGGCGTAGGGTTTGTTTACTTCGATCGTGAAGATGTAGTTAGGCACAAACTTGTTAAAGATATAATTGATGCTTATGATAAATTTAACGGGAATGGGAAGAACTAACTAAGTCCTGAAATCTTTTTACTTTCATTCCAGTATTTATCCATTTCTTCCAAGTTTGACTCATTTATTGCTTTGCCAGTTTCTTTAACTTTTTTCTGAACGTAATCAAATCGCTTAATAAATTTATCATTAGTACGGCGTAAAGCATCTTCGGGATTAATTCCTAAAAATCTTGCATAATTTACCATTGCGAAAAAAACATCGCCGACCTCTTTTTCCAATTTTGCCTGAAGCTCTTCTACCTTTTCTTTATTTAAATTTTGCGATTTAAGATTTTCAATTTCATGCATCTCTTCAATTTCTTCAATTACTTTTTTCCAAACATCTTCTTTTTTCTCCCAATCGAATCCGACTTTAGCAGCTTTTTCCTGCAACCTGTGTGCTCGTTGCAATGCGGGTAAGTTAAATGGAACTCCTTCAAGGACAGATTCTCTGCCTTCACCCAATTTGATTTCTTCCCAATTTTTTTTCACTTCATTGGAATCAGCAACTTTAACTTCACCAAAAACATGAGGGTGTCTTCGAATCAGTTTTTCTTTAATGGAATCGATAACATCATCTATTTTAAAATAATTTCCTTCTTCAGCAATCTGAGTGTGAAAAACAACATGTAAAAGTAAATCGCCCAATTCTTTTTTAAGTTCTTCATAATTTTTATTATCAATTGCTTCAACAACTTCATAAGCTTCTTCAATAGTGTTTGCTTTAATTGAATCATTTGTTTGTTCTCTATCCCACGGACATTCTTTTCTCAATCTTTTAACAATGCCTACAAAATCTGTAAATTTACTTTCAGTCATCAGAGTTCCTTTTAATTATGATATTCATATACCAAATTTACAGAAAAAATTTTAGTCAAAGGAGAAATTATGATAGAAGAAAAAATTAAAGAACTTGGGTTTGAAGTACCGGAAGTTGCGAAACCCTTAGCAGCTTATATCCCTGCAAAGCAGGTTGGAAATCTTGTTATGACATCCGGACAGGTTCCTTTGGTAAAGGGAGTTATTAATTACACAGGTAAAGTCGGCTCTGATCTTTCGGAAGAAGAAGGACAAAAAGCTGCGCAGATTTGCGCCTTAAATTGCCTGGCCGCAATAAAAGGTGTAATCGGTAATCTGGATAAAATTGTTGAGGTGGTAAAATTAACAGTGTTTGTTGCAAGTGCAGAAAATTTTACTGCTCAACCAAAAGTAGCCAATGGTGCATCGGAGTTAATTGGTAAAATTTTTGGAGAAGCCGGTAAGCATGTTCGTAGTGCTGTTGGAGTTACTGCTTTACCTTTAAATGCGGCTACAGAAATTGAAATGACCGTAAGGATAAGAGAAGATTAGAAATTAATTATTTAACCAATTATTAATTAACTTTTTTCCAACGCTTGTCAGTATTGATTCGGGATGAAATTGAATTCCTTCGGTTTTAAATTTTGTATGTCTTAATCCCATTATTATTCCGTCATTGGTTGTTGCAGTAATATTAAGACAGTTGGGGAAGGAGTTGTTATCAACTACTAGTGAGTGATATCGTGCACCTTTAAAATTTTGTTCTATATCTTTGAATATAGATTTGTTATCATGTTGTATTAAAGAGGTTTTGCCGTGTAAAATTTTGGGCGCCTTAATTACGCGTCCACCAAAAGCTAAAGCAATAGCTTGATGACCAAGGCAAACGCCCAGTATAGGGAATCTATCAGCAAGTTGATTAATAACTGAAATTGAAATTTTGGAATCTTCAGGTTTTCCGGGTCCGGGGGAAATTAAAATTTTATCGGGATTTATTTTTAGTATATCTGCAACATTTATGGCATCATTTCGTCTAACGATTATCTTACAATTTAATGCACCCAAAAGCTGCACTAAATTGTATGTAAATGAATCATAATTATCGATTACTAAAATTTTCATCATAAAAAAAAGTATTAAATATATTTGCTATTTTAAAATATAAAGTTATCCATACAAATCCTTCTTGAAGTGGAATACTTTATCTGAGTATATTTGTAATGAATTTAATAGAAAGCTTAGAATAAAAATCAGATTATCAACTAAAGTATATTTAGATTCATTGACATTAACATCATTATTATATAAAATGATTTGTAATCTTTGAGGAATTTATGAAGAAGTACATCTTTATAGTTTTTATTTTAATCGTAACCACTATAAATGCTCAATTTAAAGATCAGGGCACTCAGGGTGAATCACCCCGTGATGGAATTACAAATAATTCCTCCAATATGATTTTAGGATTTATCAATCCGGATAATTTTAGCATGCACCATTCAATTGGTTTTTCATACTTAACTGCAGGAGGGCAGGGACTTAGTTTAGCAACTTATACAAATAGTATGATGTATAAATTTTCTGATAATATGAATTTACAATTAGATGCAAGTTTTATTACAAGTCCTTACAGCAGTTTAGGAAAAAATTTTCAGAACTCATTGCAGGGAATTTATATTAGTCGTGCGGCTTTTAATTTTAAACCCTGGAATGATGTTTCCATTTCATTTCAATATCGCAGCATGCCAAATATGTTTTATAATCCTTATAGTCCCTACGGGTATTATGGAAATTCCTTCTACGGAGGATTTAGTGGATATGATAACAATCCTTTTAATTTCTAATTTATCAAGAGTGGTTTAGTGCCGGAAAGTAATTTTTCAGACAGCAGTAATTCATCAGATTCAGTCTTATCAAAAAATAAAAATCTTTTCTTTATAATTGTATCAGTTATTTTATTTGTCTTTACCGTTTTTCTTTCCTACTCCTTATTGGATAAACTCGGCATTATCAATTCAAATAGTAAGAAAGAAGTGCAGCCGAAAAATGTTCAACAGCTTATTCAGGTCGAAGTTCTAAATGGCTGTGGAGTTGGCGGTGTTGGCGATAAAGTTACGGATGTAATCAGATCAAAAGGTATTGATGTTGTAAAGACAGGTAACTATATGACCTTTGATATTGATCAAACTTTTATAATTGATAGAGTGGGAAAAATTGAAACAGCATACAAAGTTGCTGACTCGCTCGGGATTGATAAAAAAAATATTATTACCCAAACCAACAAACAATATTTTCTTGATCTAACAATTGTAATTGGAAAAGATTTTAATAAATATTTTCAGAAAAGCAGGAGTTAAGTTTGGATTCAAAAATATTTGCTCAAAAAATATCAGATCTAATTTTTAATAAGAAAGGATATGATGTTAGAATTTTAGATCTTCGTAATATTGTTTCCTTTACAGATTATTTTGTAATCTGTTCGGCTGATTCCGATACACAGGTTAAGGCAATAGCAGATGAGATCGATAAAAGTTTAAGGGATGATGGAATAAAATGCTGGCATAAAGAAGGTTATATGGCTTTAAGCTGGGTGCTTTTAGATTATGTTGATGTTGTTGTTCACGTTTTTAAAAAAGAAGCTCGTGAATTTTATAATATTGAAAAACTTTGGGGCGATGCCCCTTCGATTGATGTCGAAGATCCGGCTTTGAGAAAAGAAGTAACTAAGCCAAAAGCAAAGACGACAAAAAGAAAAACAATCAAAAAATAATTTTAGAAAAAAATAATAATTGAAAGAATATCTTTACTCCGCATTTAAAACTGCCGTAACTAAAATACCAGAACTTGCAGAAATTACCATTTCATTTGATGTCCCCAAATCGGCAGAGCATGGCGATCTTTCTTCCAATTCTGCAATGCTTTTATCAAAAAAGTTAAAAAAAAATCCACGCATTATTGCTCAGGAAATAATTGATGCTTTGAATTTAGATTCTTCCATTATCAATAAAACAGAAATTGCCGGCCCTGGTTTTATTAATTTTTTCTTTGCGCCATCAGCTACTGCAGAGATTGTTAAAGATATAATTAAACAAGTTGATAGTTACGGTAAGTCAGATAAATACGCCGGCAAAAAAGCCAACGTAGAATTTGTTTCAGCAAACCCTACAGGACCACTGACCGTTGGACATGGAAGAAATGCAATCATCGGCGATACAGTTGCAAATTTACTTGAAGCAATTGGTTACGAAGTTGACCGTGAGTATTATTTTAATAATGCCGGAAGGCAAATGCGTGTTCTGGGAGATTCGGTTAGATTAAGGTATTTAGAAATTCTTGGTGAAAAAATTAATTTTCCAACTGATTACTATCAGGGCGAATACATTAAAGATATTGCTAAAACTTTATATGATAAGTTTGGCGATAAATTAAAAAATGAAGATGCTGAAGGTTTATTTAAAGAAACAGCAGAACAAGAAATATTTAAGGATATCAAGAAAACATTAGAAAGTCTTGGTGTGCATCATAAAATATTTTTTAATGAAAACTCTTTGTATCAGGAAGGCAAAATCACACAGCTTTTAGAAACGTTTAAAAAGCAAAATCTTTCTTACGAAAAAGATGGCGCTGTTTGGTTAAAACTTTCACAGCTTGGTCAAAATGAAGATAAGGTAATTGTTAAAAATACCGGTGAGCCGACTTATCGTTTGCCTGATATTGCGTATCATATCGAAAAGATTAAACGCGGTTATGATTTGTTAGTTGATTTATTTGGCTCCGATCATAATGCAACTTACCCGGATGTAATGGCTGGGATAAGCGCACTCGGTTATGATTCATCAAAAGTTAAAGTGCTGATTCATCAGTTTGTTACAATAATGGAGAGCGGGGAAGTTGTCAAGATGTCAACCCGTAAAGCAAATTTTATAACACTTGATGAATTGACAAACGAGGTTGGTAAGGATGTTGTAAGATATTTTTTTAATATGCGTAATATTTCATCGCATATGATATTTGATCTTGCACTGGCAAAAAAACAATCGGATGAAAATCCTGTGTTTTATCTTCAGTATGCTCACGCAAGAATTTGTTCCATAATGCGTGAAGTGAAAAGGGAAAGTTTAGAACCATCGGTGAATCATTTAAATTTGCTTGTTAATGAACACGAGCAGAATTTATTAAAAGCATTACATAGTTTTAAAGAAAAATTATTATACAGCGCAGAAAATTTTGAAGCCCATTTATTATGTAATTATCTGGAAGAGTTAGCTGCTGCTTATCATAGATTCCACAGGTTTTGCAGAATACTTGGCACCGAAAAAAATCTTGCCGAAGCAAGATTAGCACTTGCAGTTGCAACAAAAATTGTTTTGAAAAATGGACTTACTTTACTTGGTGTATCTGCGCCGGAAAGAATGTAATTCAATCTGCAATTGCAATTGAGGCAGCATAAATTTTATTAACTCCTGCCTCTATTAAAATCATCCCGCATTCTGAAATTGTTGCACCGGTTGTAATTACATCATCTACCAACAAAATATTTTTTCCTTTAACTGCAGTTTGCTTTTTGATCTTAAAAGCACCGGAGATATTTTCCTTGCGCTCGCCTATATTCATTGTTGTTTGAGATTGCGTGTACTTGATTCGTCGTACAATTTTATCATTTACCTTCTTCTGCAAAATTTCATTTATTCCTTTAGCGATGTAGAATGATTGATTAAATCCTCTTTCAGCTTTTTTTAACTGATGCAATGGGATGGGAATTATAAAATCAATATGCCAATCAGGATGGCTCTTCTGTAGTTCTGTCCCGAGTAACTTTCCCAGAAAAATTCCTACTTTAAATTTGCTATTATATTTTAGAGCATGAATGGCGTGTTGTAACTCTTTGTCTTTCTCAAAAACAAAGAGAGAAAAGAAATCAGAAATTATATTATCGTTTTTAAATTTTCTGGTGTATTCATAATTTATCCTTACTGCGGAAGCTCTCTCAATTTTATTCAAACAATCAGAACAAATTGTATCATCATTTAGGGATAGTTTATTAGAACAGGATACACAAAATCTGGGAAGAAAATAATCAAAAAATGCAATTGCACTTTGTGTGTGTTCCCCCTTAAAAATCATAACATCCCGGCCCTTTTACGAATGAACCACTCCAGAGCAAAAAGTAAGATCACAATAACCAATAACCACTCATCAGACCAAAGGCGAATTTCTGAAGTGATAAATTTTTCATTGGATGATTTAATGTTGATATTATTCAGCTCCGCAAGCAAAGCATTAAACTTATCAGGTGAAAAATATTTTCCATTAGTTTGCGCCGCTAATAAATTTAAAAACTCATAATTCATCCTTGTATCAACAAATTCAATATCCACATCACCAATATTAAAAGTACCTTTATCGGAACCTAATAATTTTCCATCAAGCAAAGCGGAACCAATAAAAGAATAATCGCCATTTTTGTTTAGCAAAATGCTGCCTTCATACAAACCGCTTCCGATCGAATTAAGAATTAACTCTTCTTTATATTCAGCAGTATTAATATTTATTTTTACATCAACTCCATTTACTGGATTAAAAGCATCATCATAAACTTGTGCAGAAAATTCAACTGGCTCACCACTGGAATATATTTTTTTTGAAGTTACAATTTTAACTTTCTTTTTGTCATCCGGAGCGTTTAGCCATCGCGTGGAATTAATAATAAAGCTATCAAACAAAGTAAGATTTTTATTTGCAGTTTGAAGTTTCCATCGCCAAATATCTTTAGCTAAAATTCCGATTGCACGTTTAGCCCCAAAGTTTCTTGTTACAATAAGTGGATTGTTCTGCAACGTATTTCCAATGCGCACTTTGGAAATTATTTTACTTTCGGGATTAACCGAGATCAGTGCAAACGGCATTTCAACGGGAGGCAAATTATTCCATTCCGATATAGTACTACTTTCAATTAATGGATTATTTATTTCAGAAGTTTGAATATCCGGCTGAACTTTTAAATAATTATTTTCTATTCTCTGCACGCTAAATGGAAGAACATTCTTTAAACGAGCTAATTTTGAAATTGAAACATCGGCGGTTAAAATAAAAAATAATGGTGTGTTTTTATTTTCGAATTTATTGACAAGCCGATTATAAAATTCATCACCTGTTAAGTTAGTTGGATAACCAATTAAATAAATCACATCGGCACTATCAAGTTTTGTAAATGCATTCTGCTCCAAAAATTTTCCAGACGATATTTCAGTTAGTGTATTTATTTTCAGATTACTATCGTTGGATAAAGTATTTTTAATAAACGTAAGATCGGGGGAAGGACTTCCTGCAATTAGCAGCACATTTAATTTATTACTCAGAACATTGATATAAAATATTTTTTGATTGTTCGAATAGTTTGATTCACCTTCAAGATTACCAACCTTTACACTTAACTTTTTTTCACCGCTTTGTTTTGGTGTGTAATTGAATGACACAGAATTTACTCCGCTGGCATCAAATACAAAATTCCTTTGTTCGATTAACTGATTTCCCTCAAACAAACTAATCACTGAAGATTTACCTGCAAATCCTTTGTTTAATACCGTAGCAAGAATTGTAGTCGGAGTTTCAGAGTAGATGAAATCGTTATGAATTACATTTTTTACTTCAACATCATTTGTTTTTGTGCTGTCTCCAATACCAACTGTAAAAACAGGAACACCCAACTTTTCAGCAGTATAAATTGGGGTTGAGCCCTGTGTAATCACACCATCAGAAAGAATAGTTATTGATGATATATTTTTATCTGACAGATTAATCTCTTTAAATATTTCAGAAAAATCAGTCGATGGTTCAGAAAAATTTAATTTGCTTAAACTATCCCGATTCAAATATTTAATTGAAGATCCGAATGAATAAAATTCTGTTTTCCCGGACAAACTGCTTTTATCTATTTCCTCAAGTAATCTTTTTATTGTTGCTGTTCGGTTTGTTTTATCTTCAATTCTCATCGATCGGCTGTTATCGATATAAAAAAGATTTGTAGGTGTCAGAATTTCTTTTTTTGTTAACGAGATAACCGGCTCAAAAAAAATGAATAGCAACAGTATTAAAGCAGAACTTCTAAGCGTTAGTAATAAATACCTTTTGAAAATTGAAACGGGAGGTAGTGTAAATCTGTAGACATAAAAAGAAAATGCTGCAATAAGAATTATACCGGCGATAAGAAAGATATAATTGAAAGACAGATTTAAATTTATTTTTTCAAAACCAAACATCAGAGATATAATTTCCCTTTGAAAACAGTTACTGCATTGCCGGAAATATATAATTCATTCTGCACTGAATTATATTTAACTCCGACACGACCTTTACGATTTAGTACATCTCCTTGTTCAAAAATGATTGTACTATCGTTGCGATAATTTTTTATCAAACCAAGCTTTAACATAACTAACAACAGCGGACCACAAGCAGAACCTGTAACCGGATCTTCATCTATTCCATCAATCGGAGCAAAAAATCTTAGATGCGCAGATGATGATTCTTCAATAGTTTGTGATGTGAAAACTGCAACATCTGAAAATTCTTTTTTTGTTTCAGATAATTGTTTCAATGTCTTAAAATCAGGTTTGATATCCCATAAATTTTTAAGAGAATTAATTTGTATGAAAAGATATCCATTACTAAGTAAGATAAAAGGTAAATCGGGAACATCAGTTCTTTCAATTCCCAAAACATCAAGTATCTCTTCTTTGCATCCCTCAAATTCTTCTAATTGTAGAGTTGGGATTTGCATAAAATATTTTCTGTCTTTAACAAAGCATTTTATAATTCCCGAAAGAGTTTCAAAAGTAGCGGGATGATTTTCTGTTAATAAACCATTTTCGAAAAGATAATGTAGAGATGCAATTGTTGCATGCCCACAAAGTTTAACCTCATTTGTTGGAGTAAACCATTGAAGTTTAAAATCGGCAATTTGTGAATCACTTATAAATGCAGTTTCAGAAAGATTCATTTCACAAGCAATCTTTTGCTTTTCGACATCAGTTAAAGATCTATCAAACAAAACTCCGGCAGGATTTCCATTAAATCTTTCTGATGTAAAAGCATCAATCTGATAAATTTCAATTTCATTTTCCATTTAAAAGATTTTCTAATTTCCAGTTTTTCATTTTATCGAATGTTTGATAATCAGTTAAATCAAAATGGATAGGCGAAACTGAAACATAATTTTTTTTAATCGCTGCCTGATCATACTCAAGATCATGATCCAGTTCAAAAAGATTTCCTGTAAGCCAATAATAATTTCTTCCATAGGGATCAATACGTTTGTCATAGATATCATCCCATTTGGACTTTCCTTGTTTAGTAAGCAGTATTCCTGCAATTTCATTTTCAGGCAAATTGGGAACATTAACATTTAACATAGTGCCTTTCGGAAGTCCCTTTTCAACTATCTGCAATGATAAAAGTTTTGCAACTTTAGCAGCAACTGTAAAATCCATTACAGCATGACTTGTAACAGAAATTGCAATTGCAGGCACATCCATTATAGCTGCTTCCCGGGCCGCTGAAACTGTTCCCGAATAAATAATATTAATTGCTGTATTTGATCCGTGATTTATACCGGACACAACAAGGTCTGGCGGAGTTTCCATCAAATTGCGGATACCAATTTTAACACAATCTGCAGGTGTTCCATCAATTGCATAACCAAAAAATTTTCCGTTTCTTTGATATTCAAGAACCCGTAATGGTGTTTGCATTGTTATTGCGTGACCAACTGCACTTTGTTCTTTGTGCGGTGCAACTACCGTTACTTCGGCAATTTCTTTTAAAGCTTCGACTAAAGAAAATATTCCCGCGGAATCAATCCCATCATCGTTTGAAACAAGTATTTTCAATTTAATAATCCTATTATTCTGTAATAAAATATCGTAATAAAGTGAAGTTGCTGTTGAGATTATTATTTTAAATAATTCTTAACAAAATTAGCAATCAATTTATGACCTTCTTCAGAAAAATGAATACCATCTCCCCAAAGATAATATTTATTTGAGCTTTTATAATAATTTTTAAAAGCAGGGCTGCAATCAACTACTTGAATCTGAAAATCTTTAAGAGAAGTTAAAAGTATTTCCTGTGCTTTAAAAATATTCGTCTTGTAATAATTTCTAATTTGGTATTCATAAGGCAGCATAAAAACTGTTAAACTAATTTTCTTGGATTGACATTTTACTGACACTTCCTTCAAATGCTCAATGGCAGATTGAAATATCGGGTTATCTTTTGAATAGAATTGATTGTCATATTCAAAATGGGCTTTTGATCTGTCACTAAATAAATTCTTAATAAAAATATAGGATTTAGAGTTTCGTCTTAAATAATAAACTAAATTAAAGAAGAAATTATCAGATGTAACTGATGGTCCATTTTTATCTGGAAAATTTGAGTACAAATCGTTGAGCGTCCAATATATTTGAACTTCATTGATCGAAATGCCTTTAACCTTTTCTGACAAGAAGTAATCCACAATGTTTAAATAGTCAAATGATGAATAACCAATTAAAGCAGGACAAAGAATATCAACAGTGTCTTCAAAAGAATTTAGAATACCGGGGAAAGTTGAGTCGTTACTAACTCCGATACCCATCGTTACAGAATCGCCAAGTATCAATATTTTTTTTGACATTTTAGAAACCGGCTTTTTGTATTTCCAGCATCTAAATTGATTTGTAGTTTTTAATACATCACTGGAATAACCGGTAGTATTTATTCCCAAACCAGGAGTAGAATTATATACTGAATCTACAATTAGGTTGGCTGAGGTGCCGGCTAATTTTATTTCAGGAATAAATAGTCTGATACATAATTCGAAAAGCAAAAATAGAAAGGCAATTACTGTAAGATTAAATACAATAATTTTTAAATATGATTTAACTTTTGACTGCAAGAGATATCTATCCGGCTACTTAAATAATAAATTTTATAATTCAATTTAACATTACAAGTTAAATATCTCAATTTATCAATTTGTTATGCGAATTGATTGTAATTCTTTGCTTAAATTTGTTCCTAAAAAATGTACATACTTAAGCCATACATATTCAACCGATATCCTGAAATAATTTTTGGATTTAGTACTAAAATTGGCGGAAATAGAAATTCCACCTTTGATTTTAATCTTTCTTACTCGGTTGGCGATGATAACTCAATCGTTGATTATAACCGGCAGTTGTTTTTGAATGCATTAGGATTAAGCACAAACACTGTTGGCTTTCAAAGACAAATACATTCCGATATCATCAAAACTATTGATTGTGCAGGAGATAATGGTGAAAGTGATGCACTGATTACAGGCAAAAAAAATCTAGGTCTTGCAATTATCGTTGCGGATTGCACACCAATTTTTATTTGTGATTTTAAGAAAAAAGTTATCGCAGCAGTTCATTCCGGCTGGCGCGGAACCGAACAAAAAATTCTATTTAAAACACTGATTAAAATGCAAAAGGATTTTGCATCCAATCCGGAAGATATGGTGGTTTATATCGGACCATCTATCTCCGCTCCTAATTATGAAGTTGGAAATGAAGTGGCTGAAAAGTTTGATGAAAATTATGTTTTGAAAAAAGATGGGAAACTATTTTTGGATGTTAGTGGTATCAATTATAAAATTCTGCTTGATTATGGTATCCCGCAAAATCAAATTCAAAAATCAGAATTATGTACTTACGAATTTAAAACCTTATTTCATTCATATCGAAGAGACGGTAATAAATCCGGTCGCTCACTTGGAGTTATTGCTATAAAAGGATAGAATGAAATCAACAACACTTAAAATAATTTTTGTATATATCATGCTTTGCCTTATATGGGGCTCAACCTGGATGGGTATTAGAGCAAGTCTGGAATCTCTAACTCCGTTTATTTCTTCAGGCATACGGTTTATTATTGCATCGGCAGGGATTTATGTTGTAATGAAATTTAAAGGTATGAAATTACAGCGAGATCGTTTGTCTATAACTCTTTATTTAATTATGGGCGTGTTTTCATTTATCGTTGCTTATGGCTTAGTATATTGGGCTGAACAATTTGTCCCTTCAGGATTGGCAGCAGTATTATTTGCTGTTTATCCTTTTTTTGTTGCTATATTTTCTTACTTTTTTATTCCCGGGGAAAGAATCGGAATTTATAAAGCAATCGGGATGATATTAAGTTTTTTGGGAATTGTAGTAATCTTTTCTGATTCATTTAACGGTGAACTTAATTTAAATCTTGCCGGGATGATAGCTGTTGTACTAAGCGGCGTTATACAAGCTGCAATTGCTGTTTTGATGAAAAGAAAAGGGGGAAAATTAAATTCATTTACTATGAATTTTATTCCAATGCTCATAGCCGGTATTGGTCTAACGCTAATCGGTGTGATATTAGAAGATTTAACCAAATTAAAGTTTGATACTAAAGCAATTTTATCTGTTTCTTATCTTGCTGTATTTGGCAGTATAATAACTTTCACTTCGTTCTATTGGCTGATGAAAAAATTAAATATTATTATCCTTTCCCTTACATCTTTTATAACACCTGTTGTTGCTTTGTTCGTAGGTTGGTTATTTTATCAGGAGCAGTTAACGCGGGAAAATATAATGGGAGCTGTGATGGTACTGATCGGACTAATCATTGCAAATTTTCAAAGTAGTTACAGGGCTAAAAAATTAGCTTAAACAGATAGAATGTATTTTACTCTAATTCGTTAATTTAGCGATATAAAATTATCAGATAAGTTGAAAAATGGAAAATATAATCAGAATTAAAAAAGCTACGTTTTATGGTTATCACGGGGTGATGAGTGAGGAGCAAAGTGTTGGAGGCAAATTTGAAGCTGATGTTGATATCTATACAGATTTTACAGAAGCTGCCCAAAAAGATTCTTTGCACGATACAATAAACTATCAGAAAGTTTATAAATTTATGTATCGACTTGCTTTAGAACATAAATATTATTTGATTGAATCACTTGCCAACAAAATTGCCGATGAACTTTTAATTAATTTCCCAAAAATTTCTAAAATCGATATTCGCATCAGAAAAAATAATCCTCCCCTTGGCGGAGTAGTTGATTGTGTTGAAGTTGAGGTAATAAAGGAAAGAAAAGATCTTCAATAAATTGGAAACTCAGAAATTAAATATTGTATATATCGGATTGGGCTCTAACGAAGGGAATAAAATTGATTATATACGATCAGCTATTAATGAAATTAGTAAAATAGAAAGCTGTAGTATAGAAGCAGTTTCGTCTGTTTATGAAACATCACCTTTTGGAAATCTTAGTCAAAGCAATTTTTATAATGCAGTTATAAAAATCAAAACAAAAGTTGATCACATTACTTTGCTTAGTAAATTGAAGGATATTGAGAAGCAATTAGGAAGAATAAAACGAGAAAAATGGGGACCACGGGAAATAGATATTGATATTTTATTCTATAATAATTTAATTTTTTCAAATGAAATTATTACTTTACCGCACGAAGGAGTAATTTATAGGGATTTTGTTCTGGTTCCATTATGTGAAATAGAGCCGGAATTGATACATCCGCTATTTAATAAAAAAGTCTGTGATTTTATTGAAGATCTTAAAATAAAAAACATAATTAAAAAAGTTTCTTTTTCTTTAATAACTGAAGAGAAAATATCTTAAATATGAATGACGAAATAAGATTTATTGCAGTAGAAGGAGTTATTGGTGCAGGTAAAACCGCACTTGCAAAAAAATTAAAATCTAAACTCGAATCAAAATTAATTTTAGAGCAATTTGAAACAAATCCGTTCCTGGAAAATTTTTATAACGACAGAAAACGATATGCTTTTCAAACTCAAATGTTTTTTTTGATAAACAGATTTAAGCAGCAGGAAGAACTTATCCAGGAAGATCTTTTTACTAATTATATAGTTTGTGATTACATCTTTGATAAAGATAAAATATTCGCCTACTTAAACCTTTCCGCTGAAGAGCTAAAACTTTATGAAAACATTTTTCCATTGCTTTCCCGCAACTTAAGAAAACCTGATCTGGTTGTTTATCTTCAATCAAGTATTGATCGCCTGATGTTTAATATAAAAAAACGCGGCAGGGCAGTAGAAAGAAATTTAACAAAGAGCTATATTGAAGAATTAAGTGATGCATACAACCATTTTTTCTTTAGATACAACTCCACACCTTTGCTTATTGTTAATTCAACAGAAATTGATTTTGTAAATAATGACAATGATTTTGACGAACTATTCAAACAAATCTTTCGTGAAGATCGCGGCGTTATAGAATACTTCAAACCTGAATCAAAACTTATAGGATAAGTAACTTGTTAAGATTTATTCTCTATTTCTTGTTGTTCTTTATTCTCTTCAGAGTATTACGAAGTTTATTGCAAAATTTATTTGGCAATAAACCTGACGGTAAGATTAGAAATGATAGAGCACCCCAAAAATCTAAATATGAAAACATCGAAGAAGCTAAGTACACCGAAATAAAAGAAAATAATGAAAAAGAAAAATTGAACAATAAAGATGAGTAAAAATTTCTTTTCCTATTATTTTTTTCTTCCCTTAAAAAAATTCTTTTCTGTTGATGAAATTAAAAACCGAAATCTGGGTAATGTTAAAAAAATATTAGTCATCAGGCAGCATAATCAGCTTGGTGATTTACTTGCAGGTGTTTCTTTATTCCGTGCGCTTAAAGAAACATATCCCAATTCAGTGTTAACATTACTGGCCAGTTCTGAAAATTATTATGGAGCAATTAAAAATAAATTTATTGATAGACTTTATGTCTTCAATAAATTTAAAATGTATAACCCAATTAATTTGTTTTCATTTATAAAATTTTTAAGACAGGAGTTTGATGTCGTTATTGTGCCCGTTACAGTTTCAATTTCATTTACCAGTAATTTAATCGCAAGAATTTCAAACAGCAAAATAAGGATCGGGCCTAACTCGCTTGATGGAAAACCTAATGAAAGTGCTTTTCTGTTTGATAGAAGAGTGGACATTGATTGGCGAAAATTTCCTGATTCAAATGTTGCAGAACATATTTTAGAAATTGTAAGACCATTCGGAATTGATACTAAAGATTTTAGTTCTGTTATCTCTTTTGATGATTCTGATATTAAAACAGCGCAGGAATTTTTAACTGAAATTAATTTTGATAAAAAATCAAAATTGATTGGTTTGCATGTTGGTGCGGGTAAACGACAAAATAAATGGTCATTAAAAAAATATGTTGATCTGATTAATGAGTTAGATAAAAATTTTGATTGTAAGTTTTATCTTACAGGTACCAATGCTGATAAAGAAGAACTGGACTTCGTTTCAGGTAATTTGAAAATTCCAATTAATAAATTTGTCAATCATACCATAGCAGAAAATGCTGCTTTGATTTCATTATCTGATCTATTTATATCCAACGATACCGGAATGATGCACGTAGCCGGAACAACCGATACTCCACTTATTTCATTGTTTGGACCAACAAATCCATTTAACTGGGCACCGTGTGGAAAAAATAAAATCTTTATCCGCAAGTCTGATTTGATTGATGACATACAGGTTGAAGATGTACTTAAAATTTGTTTTATCTTGCTAAAGAATGAAAAAGCTTAAAAACACAAATCGAATTGCTGCAATCGATATGGGAACGAACTCATTTCATCTCGTAATTGTTGAAATGAAAAAGGACGGTTCCTTTATTTTTATTGACCGCGAGCGTGAAGTTATTCGCTTAGGTTCACAGAAAGGTAAAGATTTAAGTTTTATTTCTGAGGAGGAAACGGAAAGAGCTGTTAAAATCTTAACTGATTTTGTAAAGCTTGCAAAACATTATAATGCTAAAGTCCGAGCTATATCTACAAGTGCTGTTCGTGAAGCAAAAAATCAAAAAGAATTTGTTGATACAATTCTTAACAAAACCGGTGTTACCGTTGAAGTTATTGATGGCAGAACAGAGGCAAGACTTATTTTTCTTGGAATTAAAAATGCACTACCTATTGATAATAAAAAAGTATTATGTGTAGATATCGGCGGCGGCAGCACAGAGTTTATTTATGCTGTTAATGGAAAAATTAATTTTGCTGAGAGTGTTAAAATTGGAGCAGTACGATTATCAAAATTATTTTTTCCGGATTATATAATTACAGATGAATCTGTTAAACAATGCAGTGATTATGTGGAAAAACAGATACTGAATAATAAAAATATTATCACAAATATTGATATTGATTTTGGTGTGGGTTCGTCTGGTACGGTTGATACAATTTATAATTTATCTCAAGCCAAAAGAGTTCAAGAAAAAAATTATCCTTCAAATGGCTATATATTTTCTAAAGAAGAATTTGAAAAACATTATTATACAATTATAAACTTAAGAACATCTGCCGAAAGAACTTTTATACCCGGAATGGAAGCGAAACGTGCTGATATTATTCCTGCCGGAATGATCATACTAAAGAAGATTTTTGAATTGTTTAAAATACAAAATATGGTCATTTCAGATTATGCTTTGCGCGAAGGAATTGTACTGGATACAGCCGGAAAAGAACAAACAAATGATTGAATAATTACGTTAACCGCAGCTATCAAGTTTCCTTTTTTAATACTATCATCATCTCTATATTTGCAATGAATTTAAGCTAAAAAAATGAACAACATTAGAAATTTTTGCATAATTGCGCACATTGATCACGGTAAATCAACAATAGCTGATTGTCTTCTTGAAACTACCGGTGTAGTGTCAAAACGTGAAGCTAAAGATCAAATACTGGATGATTTGGAATTGGAGCGTGAGAGAGGTATAACTATTAAATCTCATGCAATTCAAATGCATTATCGTGCAAAGGATAAACAGGATTATATTTTAAATTTAATTGATACACCCGGTCACGTTGATTTTACTTACGAAGTTTCCCGCTCACTTGCTGCGTGTGAAGGTGCAGTTCTTGTTGTTGATGCTGCTCAAGGCGTAGAAGCTCAAACTATCAGTAACCTTTATCTTGCAATCGATGCGGGACTGGAAATCTTACCCGTTATTAATAAAATTGATTTACCAAGCGCAGAGATTGATAAAGTATCAAAACAAATAATTGATTTGATTGGCTGTAAAAAAGAAGATATAATTTTAGTAAGTGCTAAAGCTAAAATTGGTATTGATGATTTACTCGAAGATATTGTTTTAAAAGTTCCACCACCAACCGGTGATCCCAATGCACCTTTGAAAGCACTTATCTTTGATTCCGTTTTTGATGCTTACCGTGGAGCAATTGCATACATCCGTGTTTTTCAGGGAACAATAAGAACAAATGATAAATTAAGATTATTTAAAGTTCATAAAGAATCCGAAGCCGAAGAAATTGGCATATTAGGTTTAAGGAGAATTAAAACTGATGAACTTTCTGCAGGCAATGTTGGATACCTGATTGCAGGAGTTAAAGATGTACACGATACTAAAGTGGGTGATACAGTTACACACGCTAAAAATGGTGCTTCTGAACCACTACCCGGATACAAAGAAGTTAAACCAATGGTTTACAGCGGTTTGTATCCAACAGATGCCGATGACTTTGAAGATTTAAGAGATGCATTAGAAAAATTTCGATTAAACGATTCTGCACTTATCTATCAGCCGGAAACTTCCGCCGCACTTGGATTTGGTTTTAGATGCGGATTTCTTGGATTGCTACATATGGAAATTGTTCAGGAAAGATTGTTAAGGGAGTACGGGCAATCAATTATTACCACACTGCCAAACGTGGAATATTATGTTTATACAAAAAGAGGAGAAAAGATTGTTGTTGATAATCCTGCAGAAATGCCTCCGATAGGTAATATTGAATACATTGAAGAACCTTATATGAAGGCGCAGATTGTTACGCCAAGTGAGTACGTCGGCAATATTATGAAAATTGCTATGGATAAGCGCGGTACATATATCAATACAACCTATATCGATCCTACACGTGCAGACTTACAATACGAATTTCCTCTTTCGGAAATTATTTTTGATTTTTATGATAAACTTAAATCATCAACACGCGGCTATGCTTCTTTTGATTATGAATATATAGGATATCGAAAATCGGATCTTGTTAAGCTTGATATTTTGTTAAATGGTGAACCCGTTGATGCTTTATCTATGATTGTGCATAGAAGTAAATCTTTTGAGTGGGGGAAAAAGGTTAGTTCAAAATTAAAAGATTTAATTCCGAGACAAATGTTTGAAATCAGTATTCAAGCTGCAATAGGAACAAAAGTTATTTCCAAATCTGTAGTAAAAGCACTTAGAAAAAATGTGCTTGCTAAATGCTATGGCGGAGATATCACACGAAAGAGAAAACTTTTGGAAAAACAAAAAGAGGGAAAGAAAAGAATGAAACAAGTAGGCAATGTCGAAATTCCACAGGAAGCATTTTTAGCCGTTCTGCAAATTGATGAGTAAAGTTAAATGCTTAAGAGAATTTTAAAATATCTTTTCCTGCTGTTTATTATTGTTTTAATCTTAAAGGCATTTGTTATTGATGCATTAAAAATTCCATCCGGCTCAATGAAAGATACTTTACTCGAAGGTGATTGTATTTTAGTCAATAAAATCGCCTATACAGTTTCTACTCCCAACCAAATACCATTCTTAGATAAAAGATTAAGTAGAGCAGAATTATTTTCTATGGGTGAGCCATCGCAGAATGATGTAATTGCATTTGAAATACCCTCAGAGTTTTATAATCCATCTTCACAAAATTATTCAGTAATGGTTAAGAGAATTATTGGATTACCCGGCGACACGCTTGAGATAAAAGATAAGGAAGTTTTTATAAACGGAAATAAACTTCGCAATCCGTCATTTCTTCACATCAATCTTTCTGAACCTGCTACTGAGAATGCTGATGAAAAACTTTTTCCATTTGATAAGAAATGGACGATTGATAATTATGGACCGGTGATAATTCCAAGAAAAGGAATGACAGTTGAGCTTAATCCAAAAAACATTTCGTTATGGCAAAATGCTATCAATATTGATTTTGGCGAGAAAGTGATGAGTGTTGAAGGAACAGTGATAAATTTAAAAGGCAAGCCGCTTCGTGAATATACTTTTGAAAAAAATTATTATTTTGTTTTAGGCGATAATAGAGAAAACAGTTTGGATAGCCGTTATTTTGGATACATCCCTGAAGAATGGATTATTGGTAAAGCATTTATGATTTATTGGTCACAGCTTCCTGTTCAGTCTAATGGAATTTCTGATTTCTTCAACTCTGTTAGATTCAG
>DAIRCT010000009.1:3080-60430 GCA_036796535.1 Ignavibacteriaceae bacterium | reverse complement strand
CCGATAGACGTTTACCATAATTTTTAATAATTTGGAACAGGATTAATTATTCAACCTGTTAGCAGAGAAAAAAATGAACAGGGACGATGATCTAAAAAATTCACCCGATACTCTTTGGGTTGAACACGGCTACGGCAACCGCTTCCAGGGCTTTCAAAATCTGATGCGCCTTCGCATACGGGATATACTTCTTGTTTCCAGCTTATATGATCTTTACTTATTTGAGGAAGACGGCAGATTGTATGAACTTATCCGAAATGAATACCAGGGTTTAAATCTTTCACATTCGCCGGAGCTTACAAGAGTTTCAAGCGGTAACGAAGCTATTAATCTTGCAAGAGAAGAAAACAGATTCGACCTGATCATTACAACTCTTCACATCGAAGATATGCACCCGTTAAACTTTGTTAAGCAGGCAAAAAAATCAGGATTAAATATTCCGATTGTTCTTCTTGCCCACGATAACAAAGAATTAAAATTTCTTTTGCTAAATCCTGAAATAAATATTTTTGATAAAGTTTTTATCTGGCAGGGTGATTTCAGAATTATCATTGCTATGATTAAATATTTTGAAGATAAGCTTAACGTTGAGCACGATAGTAAAATTGTCGGCGTACAAAGTGTAATTTTTATTGAGGATAATGTAAGATATTATTCCTCCTTTCTTCCGATTATTTACACTGAAATGCTTAAGCAATCGCAAAGATTAATTTCTGAGGGAATAAATCTTACTCATAAATTTTTACGAATGCGCGCCAGACCAAAAATTTTACTCTGCTCAAATTATGAAGAAGCATGGGATTATTATTCAAAATATAAAGAGCTGATACTTGGAATAATTTCAGATATTGATTTTCCGAGAGAAGGTAAGCAGGATCCCAAAGCCGGTTTACGCTTTGCAGAAGCCGTTAAGCAGGAACATCCAGATATACCTATTTTACTCGCATCAACAAATCCGCAAAACCAGATTGAAGCACAGAACGCCGAAGTATCTTTTATTCTTAAAGATTCCCCTACTCTACTTTACGAGTTAAGACAATTTATGAATCAGTATTTCAGCTTTGGTGATTTTATTTTCAGAACCGCAGATGGAACTGAAGTAGCAAGAGCATCGGACCTAAAAGGATTAGAAGATGCCTTAAGAATGGTACCTGCCGAAAGTATAAAATACCATGCTGAACGAAATCACTTTTCAAATTGGCTTAAAGCAAGAACTGAATTCTGGCTGGCACATCAACTCCGGCCGCGTAAGGTCTCGGATTATTCTTCTGTTGAAGAGCTGAGGGAAGATCTGATTAATTCTCTTAATCATTACAGATATTTACGGCAGCGTGGAATTATCACAGATTTTAACAAAGAAACTTTTGATCCTCAAAGCAGCTTTGCAAGAATTGGCGGCGGTTCGCTTGGCGGCAAAGCACGCGGTTTGGGCTTTGTAAATACATTGATTAACGATTACAACGTACGGGATTCATTTGAAAATGTGGTTATATCTGTTCCCCCGGCAGTTGTAATAGGAACAGAAGTATTCGATCAGTTTATTGATGAGAACAATCTTAGAAGTTTTGCACTTAACTGCAGTGATGATTCAGAAATTACAAAAAGATTTTTAGAAGCCGAAAAATTTCCTGAAGACGTTCTCGGTGATCTTGCAGCATTTCTACAGCTTATTCATTCACCGCTTGCTGTTAGGTCTTCGAGTCTGTTGGAGGATTCGCAGTATCATCCGTTCGCCGGCGTTTATGAAACATATATGCTTCCCAACAATCAGACAAATCCTTTGATAAGATTAAATGATCTTCTTAACACAATAAAAAGAGTTTACGCATCAACATTTTATCAGGCAGCAAAAAATTACATCAAGATCACTTCCTATCGTCTTGAAGAAGAAAAGATGGCAGTAATAATTCAGAAGATGGTTGGTAGTAAACATGAAAACAGATATTATCCCAATTTTTCAGGTGTGGCAAAATCATATAATTTTTATCCGCTTCCACCTCAAAAATCCACTGATGGGATAGTCTCAATTGCACTTGGATTAGGTAAATGGGTTGTCGATGGCGGTTTAACGGTTCGCTTCTGTCCTAAATATCCAAATGATCTGATACAATTTTATTCATCAAAAAATGCTTTGAATAATAGTCAGCGTCAGTTTTATGCTTTAAGGTTAGATGAAGTAAATAGATTTGTTGAAACAACACACGATACACTTGTTGAAACATTTGATCTTTCCGTTGCAGAAAAAGATGGAACGTTAAATTATGTGGGTGCAACCTATTCACACGATAACGATGCGATTTACGATGGACTGGGAAGACCGGGAACAAGATTGGTAACATTTGGTCCTATCCTGAAAAATAAAATTTTCCCGCTTACTCAGATTATCGAACTGCTTTTGGATATGGGAACCTGGGGAATGGGAACCCCGGTTGAAATTGAATTTGCTGTTAATCTTTTTCCATCAAATACGGGGAAAAAAGAATTTGGTGTTTTGCAAATGCGCCCGCTTGTTATTGCCCAAGAGGTTGAAGAACTTAAACTTGATGATAATAATGTTGATCATCTCATCTGCCAAAGTTACCAGGTACTTGGCAATGGTCTTATTCAGGATATTTATGATGTTGTGCTTGTTGATTATCATAAATTTGACCGCTCCAAAAGCAGAGAGGTTGCGCGGGAAGTTGCATTATTTAATAAACAATTAATTAATCAAACACGACCTTATTTATTAATTGGTGTAGGAAGATGGGGTTCATTAGATCCCTGGTTAGGAATACCGGTGGGATGGGAACAAATTGCCGGTGCGCGTGCTATTATTGAAACCAGTTTTAAAGATATGTCCGTTGAACCATCGCAGGGATCGCATTTTTTCCAAAACATAACCTCATTTATGATTGGATATTTTACAGTTAATACTGCTTCGGGTAAAGGATTTGTAGATTGGGATTGGCTGTTAGCCCAACCTCCATTGGAAGTTAAAGAATATACAAGATTGATAAGATTTAAAAATCCCATAGTTATAAAAATGAATGGTCATCAGAACAGAGGCATAATTTTGAAACCGGAGGTTTAAATTGGCTGATACAAATCAACATCAGGAAGAACAAATACCTGATTCCTGCCCACACTGCGGTAACAAATTAAGTTCCTGGCAGCAGGTATTATTAAAAGTAGATCGGGCACTGGTATGCAAAAATTGTTGGTATAGAATTTTGCTTGACGTACGTCCCGAAACTAAAGAAGAAAAAAAATCAAAAACAGATAACTCAAAAGATGAGGCAAAATAAATGGATTCATATAACTCATTCCGGGTTGCACAGCAGCAAATTATAGAAGCATCCAAACTGCTTAATCTTGATCAGGCAACAATAGAACTGCTTAGTACACCACAGCTTGAAACAAGTTTTACATTACCAGTAAAAATGGATAATGGTGAAGTAAAAATATTTCAAGCTTACAGGATTCAATACAATTATGCCCGTGGTCCGGCAAAAGGTGGAATAAGATTCCATCCTGAAGAAACCGTTGATACAATAAGAGCACTAGCCTGCTGGATGACATGGAAAACCGCTGTTGTCGATCTTCCTCTTGGTGGTGGTAAAGGCGGTGTTTGTTGTGATCCGAAGATTATGAGTGAACGAGAACTTGAAAGATTATCGCGCGAATATGTTCGTGCAATCTCTCCATTGCTGGGAGTAGATATTGATATTCCTGCACCAGATGTTTATACAAATCCCCAAACAATGACGTGGATGATGGATGAATATGAAACGATAACTTTTAAACATAATCCCGGTACATTTACAGATAAGCCCCAGCAAGTTGGCGGAACAGAAGGAAGACGTGATGCAACTTCGCGCGGTGGTGTAATTGCAGTAAGAGAATCCTGTAAAGCATTTGGATTAGATCCAACAAAAGATTTTGCAATTCAGGGATTTGGGAATGCGGGGCAACGTGCCGCATTACTTCATAAAGAAATTTTAGGAGGTGGAAGATTAATTGCTGTTAGTGATTCACGCGGTGCTATCTATAATAAAAAAGGTTTTGATCCGGTGGATTTAGTTCAACATAAATTAAAAACGGGAAGTGTGTTGAACTTTCCCGGAGCAAAACAAATTGCTCATGAAGATCTTCTTGAACTTGATGTTGAAGTACTTTATCCGGCAGCTTTAGAAAATGCAATCCACGGGAAAAATGCCGACAGAATAAAAGCAAAAATAGTTTGTGAACTTGCAAATGGACCTACAACTCCTGAAGCAGATTTAATTTTATTTAAGAAAGGAGTTCACGTTATTCCCGATATTCTTGCAAGCGCAGGTGGAGTCATAGTTTCTTATTTCGAAATGGTGCAGGATAAATATCTTTATTTCTGGGAAGAAGAAGAGGTCCATCAAAAGCTTGATAAAAAAATGACCTTAGCTTATGCAAGAGTTAATGAGGCAATTAAAGAAAAAAAGATTCATCCACGTTTGGCAGCGATGCTTGTTGGTGTTGCACGTGTTGCAGAAGCTTGCAAGCTGCGCGGTTGGGTTTAGAACCGTTCATAAATAATGAGATTATCAATCTAAAGTGAAATATAAAAACTTAACCCTTGCTTTTCTGTTTGAAATTGTAGTTGGCTTTGGAACAATTCTATCAATTAGTTTACTTGGATATAAAGGACTTGCTGCACTGGCTGTTTTAGCATTACGTCCATTTATTTTGGAACAGGAACAAATAAAGGATGAAAAATTGTATCTGCAATTTTCCTACAAAGTATTATCAAATAGTTTAATTATAATTTTTCTAATGATAGTTTTTGAAATTATAATAATCCAGTTTATCCCTAACTGGAAAGCTAAACTACCACCGTTAGAAAATCTGTTAATAATTATTATTCCGTTTTTTCTTCTCACACATGGTGTTATTGGATATATCAACACATCAATACTGAATAAATGAAGTTAAATTATCTTATAAAAGCTATCCGTTAAAAAGTTATATTGCAGGTAGAAATAAAAATAATTTAAGCTCTATATGAATTTGATCCTAAAAGAAGTAAGCTCGAAACAAGATTTAAAAAAATTTATCTCATTTCCCTACTCATTATTTGCCGGTAATAAATATTGGATCCCGCCTCTGCGATTTGATGAGCTCCACACTTTAAGTAAAGATGTAAATCCTGCTTTTGATTTTTGTGAAGCAAAATATTGGCTGGTTTATAAAGATGGCCGCATTGCTGGAAGAATAGCAGGAATCATAAACTCTAAATTCAATGAAAAGTTTAATAAAAAAGATGCGAGATTTGGATTCATAGATTTTATAGATGATAAAGAAGTTTCTTTCTTATTACTAAGCACAGTTGAAAAATGGGCAGCGGAAAAAGGGATGAATACTCTGCACGGTCCACTTGGGTTTACCGATATGGATGGAGAGGGAATGCTAATTGAGGGCTATAATGAAGTTAACACTTTAGGAAGCATCTATAATTATCCTTACTATCCAGAACATATTGAATCTTATGGCTATCAAAAAGATGTTGATTGGATCGAGTTCAACGCAAAGATTCCGGAAAAAACTCCTGATAAGATCGAGCGAATTGCACAGGTTGCATTACAGAGAAATAAACTTCACATTCCTGTTTTTAAAAAATCCAAAGATATGCTTCCTTATGCAAGAGATATCTTTTATCTGATAAATGATACTTACAAAAATCTTTTTGGTTTTGTTGAGTTGACTGATAGGCAAATAGATTTTTATGTCAAACAATATTTTTCTTTTATCCGTCCGGAGTATGTTCCAATTGTACTTGATGAAAATAACAAACTTGCTGCGTTTGGAATTACTATGCCATCGCTTAACCGGGCTCTTCAAAAAATTAATGGTAAAGTTTTTCCATTTGGATTCATTCATATTTTACGAGAGATGAAAAGAAGCCGCACATTGGATTTATATCTTACAGCAGTCAGAACTGATTTACAAAACAAAGGTGTAAATGCAGTATTGATCGATCAAATAAATAAAGTTTGTATTAAAAATAAAATCACCAACGTTGAAACAAACAGAGAACTTGAAACAAACGATAAAATCCAGTCACAATGGAAACTTTATGATGCACGACAGCACAAAAGAAGACGCTGTTATTTCAAAATGTTATTAAAAAATTAGATTTTAATGCATCAATTTTTTATCATAAAAGACATAGTTGTAATTCTTCTCGTTTCCCTTCCAATCATTTTTCTGTTTAATAAAATTAATCTTCCAAGCATTGTTGGATTTTTAATTGCCGGAATGATTATCGGACCTTTTGGTTTTAATCTTATTCGCTCCGTTGATCAAATTGATGTGATGGCAGAAATAGGCGTAATGTTACTAATGTTTACAATCGGTCTTGAAGTTTCTTACACACATTTATTCAAGATTAAAAAATTTTTTCTTGTTGCCGGTGGTTTGCAACTTATTCTTACTATTCTTTTCAGCACAATATTTTTTGTTTTTCTTGGAATAGAACTAAAGCAGGCAATATTTTTCTCAATGCTTGTAAGTTTATCCAGCACAGCAATAGTTTTAAGAATATTTTCCGATTCAGGCGAAATAGATTCACCACACGGTAAAATTGCTTTAAGTATTTTGATATTCCAGGATCTGGCAATAGTGCCAATGTTTTTGTTGCTCCCTTTGCTTGGCTCTCAAACCGGATTAACAGTAAAAGAAATCTTTATAAAATTATTTATTGCTTTTGGTTCGATGGCAATAATAATGGTGATAGCAAAATTATTTATGCCACGGGTTATACATCAAATCGCCAGATTAAGAATGCGTGAAGCATTTACTATTGGAATTATTCTGTTGCTTTTAGGAACTGCATATCTTACTCATTCATTAGGTTTGTCTTTTGCACTTGGTGCGTTTATCGCTGGTTTAATACTTGCTGAATCTGATTACAATCATCAGATTGTTGCGGAAATTACTCCATTTAAGGACGCATTCAATAGCATTTTTTTCGTTTCAATAGGCCTTCTGTTAAATATACAATTTGTAATTCATAATCCTTTACAAATTACTTTATTAACAGTCGGGATATTAATATTCAAAACTTCCATTATTGTTTTGATAGTTTTGTTTTTGAAATATCCACTTAGAGTTGCTGTACTTGCGGGACTTGCACTTTCTCAAGTCGGTGAGTTTTCGTTTATACTTGCACAGGCAGGTAGTAATTTTAAACTGATCAGCAGCGATTTTTACAATGCATTTCTTGGATCAACAATTTTTACAATGATCTTAACTCCTCTGCTCATCAAATTTTCTCCTTATATTGCAAGTAAAACCAGCAAGCTTGAAAGAAAAGAAACACAAACTATTGATAACTTAAAAAATTTGGCCGGGCACGTTATCATTGCAGGATTTGGATTGAATGGAAGTAATTTGGCAAGAGTTTTAAAAGAAACCGGGATTCGCTACGTAGTTATTGAATTAAATCCCGACACAGTAAAAAAAGAAAAAGCTAAAGGTGAAAATATTATTTATGGAGATATCAGCAAAGATGAGATACTTAACATTGCAAAAATTGAAACTGCTAATGTTATCGTCTTCGCTATTTCTGATCCATTGATTACAAAAATTTCACTGCAACTTGCAAAAAAAATGAATCCTCATATACACGCTTTAGTGCGGACAAGATATGTAACCGAAGTTGATGAGTTAAAAAAGCTGGGTGCTGATGAGGTTATTCCCGAAGAGTTTGAAACTGCTTTGCAAATATTTAGAAAAGTATTGGAAAGATATCACATACCGCTTAATGTGATAATGAAACAAACAACCTTACTTAGAGAAGAATCTTATAGTCTTTTAAGAAAAGAAGGTATAGATATAAGTTCTTTCACTCATCTTGATGAAATATTAGCACAGGGTTTAACTGAATCTTATTATGTAAATAGTGATAATAAATTTATCGGCAAATCTTTTAGCGAAATAAATCTACGTGCCGAGTCTGATGCGACAGTAATTGCCATAGTAAGAAATGGACAAACAATTTCAAATCCTTCAGGAAAAGATATTCTTAAAGCAAATGATACTCTGGTTATTTACGGTACTCACCAATCTGTTGATAAAGCAATTGAAATTTTAAATGGCGGAGAAGAGCTTTAGATATAACTTTTCCGTTATATCTTCCTCTAATCATCAATAAGTACCGATTGATAAATTTACTTTTACGAATCGGTAACCATAAAGTATTTTTAATCGTCTAATCGAATAAAAATATCAAAGGAGTTTAATATGAAAAATTTATCGGTTTACATTTTATCAATCATTTTTATTTGTGGATTGTTTCGAAATCCAACCATAGCTTTTTCAAAAGGCGGTGATACAAAAACAATCTACGAAAAATCATTTAAGATTTCTCCCGACAAAAAATTAGTTTTAAATTCAGATACAGGAGATATACAAATAACCCCCGGAGATAAGTCTGAAGTTTACATCAAAGTTATTGGCAATGATAATGCTGCTGAAAAGTTTACTTATGATTTTAACGCAACTTCCGAAGAGGTAACCGTTGTTGTTAAGAAAAAACCAGGGCTGGATTGGTTTTCAAATATTAAATTAAAATTTGAGATTAAATTGCCCGCAACTTTTAATGTCTATGCAAATACCGCTGGCGGTGATATTAAAGTTGGTGGTATTAAAGGAGACATAAAATTAAAAACTTCGGGCGGAGATATCTGGGGTGATCGCTTTGAAGGAAATTTTACAGCAAATACTTCTGGCGGCGATATAAATCTTTTTTGTAGCAATGCAAAAATCGAAGCCAATACATCAGGCGGTGATATTGATCTTGATTATACCGGAATTAATAAAGGAATCGAATTAAAAACTTCCGGCGGAGATATTAAAATCAAAGCACCTGTAAATTTTGATGCTAATGCTGAACTTAGAACTTCGGGTGGTGATATTGATTGCAAGTTTAAACTAAATAATGTTACAAAACTTAGTGAAACAAAAGTTATTGGAACTATTAATAATGGTGGAGCTCCATTAATTGCAATAACTTCTGGTGGTGATATTACTGTTTACAAAAAATAGATTTTGTTTGTTTATTAGTTTAAAGAGGTTGTCTCAAAAGTTTCTATGATAATTTGACCATAACGAGGTTTAAAAACATCGTAGATGTTTTATTTTTGTAAGGTTAAATAAACCCAGCAAATAAATTATCCTCCTAGAGGATAAATAAGTAATTTTAGTAAGTTAAAGTCAGATAATTAAAGAAGAAACTTTTGAGACGATCTCTTTTATTTTTAAATGTTGTTTGAATAGTTTTAATAAAAAGAATTTTAGCAATGCCAAAGAAATTAATTTATAGTTATTTGAATGACGATGAACTTTTAAGAATCTCCAGTAAGATTCGCGATGTGGAAAAAACAACAGCTGGCGAACTTGTCGTTTCAATAAAAGAGAAAAGAAAACTGTTCGAAAAATCAAAATCTTTACAAACTTTAGCCGAACATGAATTTATTAATGCAGAAATTGCAAAAACCGCTGGTTCAACGGGAGTTTTGATTTTTTTAGTACTTACTTCAAAGGAATTTTATATCCTTGCTGATAAAAAAATAAATGAAAAAGTTGATCAGGCGGTTTGGAATAATATTGCCACGGAGATGGGTAATCATTTTATTGATGGGAATTTTTGCAAAGGGATATTGATGGGAATAGAAGAATGCGGCAAAATACTCAGTGCTCACTTCCCCATTCTGCCAAATGATGTTAACGAACTATCAAATAATATCAGATTAAAAAAATAATAATCTATTCGTTCTGCATTTCAAAAACATAATTCTCTTTATACTTCTTTATAGCTTCAAACACGAACTCGGCAAATTTTTGTTGCCCTTTAGTAGAGCTTAAATATTTTGCATCATTAATGTTTGAAAGAAATCCGCTTTCAACCAGCACGCTTGGCATTGAAGCGCCGACGAGGACATAAAATCCTGCTTGCTTTACTCCGCGTGAGTTAAGATTTGGATGCTTGCTAAATTCTTTGTGAAGAAACTCAGCAAACTTTTCAGAATATTTCATATAAGAGGAATGTGCCATACTTACCAAAATAAAATTCTCATCAGTAAGTTTTTCATATCTGTTTGGATTGTCCTCGTATTTAATAACACTGTTTTCAAATTCTGCTATTGAAATTGCTTCTTTGGTCCTGCCTGGTCGAAGCAAGTACACTTCAAAGCCATTTGCATCAGTTGGTTTTTGTGGAGTTGAGTTACAATGAATCGAAATAAATAATTTGCCATTATGTTCGTTTGCAATTTTACCGCGTTTGTACAGATCAATAAAAGTATCAGTCTTTCTTGTATAAACAACTTTTACTTCTGGCATATTATCTTCAATAAGTTTACCAAGTTTTAAGGCGATTGCAAGATTAATATCTTTTTCTTTAACTCCGTTAACGCCTATTGCACCCGCATCCTGTCCACCATGCCCGGCATCAATAACAATTACATCAAATTCCCATTTATCTTTTAATTTATTAGGAGGGGTATCTTTTTTAAATAATTTATTGTGGATAGTAATTTGTAAATCGTTACTATTCTCAATATTCATAACTTCGTTTGTAGTGTATTCTGGTCCTACAGTTATTTTTATTTCAGCATCAGTACCGACATTTTTTGCTTCAATTTTTTTAACAACTCCATTCCCATCAATAAATTTAACTTTATCTGCATCTATGTTTACTTTCCGAAATATTAATTTTAGAATATTATCTTTAAATGAGCTACGATAAGATGGTATAGATTTGTTTGATTTTACAATAATTAATGTTCCATTAACTTTTTCTTCGAGCACAATACCTGTTATATCAAAAACACTTTTGGTTTCTTCTGGAATTATAGCTATGTCTTCTTTCGCAGTTCCAATAATAATTTTATTGGGTGGCTGAAATTTCAGTTCTTTACCATAAGCGGTTGAAAGAGTTTTCAAGCTATATTCAAGCGGAATAAATACTTTTGAGCTAATTAAGTATGTGGATGTCGGAAGTTGAACAACAAACTCTTTTTCGCTGGTTTTTTCTTTAAGAACTAAAAATGGATTTCTTGCAGAAGCTTTTAAAATATATTTATCAAATTTAGCTTCGATCTTTTGTGAGGTTTCGTTATAGTAATAATTAACAGAAAGCGCATCCGCAAAATCCTTAAGTGAAAAATAAAGTGTGCCTTCACGAATGTATGCCGGAATATTTTTCATCCCTGCTTTTGTAACTACAAGTACATTATTCGAAGTCTGACTTAAAATCCCATCAGACAAAATCAGAATAAAAAAAACAACAAAATAAAACTTTATTAGCTTAACCATCATTAACCGATGAAGGGAAATATTTGTCCGGTTTTCTTTTTATAATTTTTAAAATTTTCACTGAAATGTTTTTCCAATAATTTATCTTCCAGATTAGCCCGCATAAATAAAAAAGGGATTTGAACAAGTGCTAATGGTGCAAGTATAAAACTTAAGGTAGCGGTCGCAGCTCCGATATCCAGCAGAATTTGGGAAAGATATTGTGGATGTCTGATAACCTTAAAAGGACCCTTTGTTACTAATTGATGATCTTTCTTTATAGCAATATCCTGAGAATAGTTTTCACCCAAAGTTTTATATGCCCAGATTTGAACCCAGGAAAAAGCCAAGTAAAAGACTAATCCAAAAATTCTAATTGTTTGATATTCGGTTTTATATTCCAATGTGCCAATTTGAAAAATGCTGATAATAAGAAGAATTAAAGTTAGAGTTGAAAACACCAATGGTAGTGTTTGAAGATAAGTTTTTGGTTTATCCTTAAATACACCAACTTTATCTTTAATCCCTTTTTTCGCACCACCAATGTTTGCTCCAAATGTTGCGATAATATTTAAGCCGATAATAATATTAATTGGATCCATATAGCTCAAAATTTTTCTTGTAAAATTAAGGATTATTGTTCATCAAAAATAGTTATTAAATATTCTTGAAGGACTTTTGGAAGTAATTAGGAAATAGAAAATTGCGCCAGACTTTATCAGAACTAATAATATTATCAAACAGTTTTTCCATATTTCTTCATGATATCTGTCCACTCTTCAATACTAAGCTGCTCCGATTCCTCAATAAGCATTATTGGAATATCATCTTCAATTCTGTAGCGTCTTCTTGTGGCTTTATCTGTTGAAACAAGTGTGTTTCCATCAAGAACCAGTTCAGCTTTGGTTTCGGGACAGACAAGGATGTCTAATAATTCTTTACTAATCATTTTTACTCTTTCTAATTTTACTTCAAAAAATTAAAGCAAGATGGGCGAAATTCAAAACCATATAATTCAGAGTCGGTTGATTTTTTTGTTTCAAATGCATTAAAGAAAGTGTTTATCAAACTATTGTTATGAATTATGATTTTCACTATGTTAATATTAGTTAAACTATTAGCATATTGTACTTAGGTTAATCATTCTTAATTTCTAATTCAAGTTCTAACCTTCACTTAAAAGGAATCAATATGATTAAAAATTTCTTTTTGATCCATAATTCTCTTCCTTCATCATCTACAAAATATTATTAAATAATGAATAGCCATCGCCAAATCAAAATAATCAATGAGAAAATATATGAAACTTCTGAAAAATTATTGTTTGGTCGTAAGTCATTCCTGCGATTCGTTAGCTAAAGGACAGGAATCTAATCCGCTGGCTAACGGAAAAATAAATGGATTCCCGTTTGCACGGGAATGGCAAACTGAGTTTTTCAGAAGTCTCTATATATAGAACACCGATGGGGTTAAAGAAAATAAAAATAATTTTTATTTACCTTCAACAAATTAAAGGAGTTCACTATGAATCTTTTTGAACGGGCTAAAAACATTCTTGTTACACCTAAAACCGAGTGGGAAGTAATAAAGGGTGAACAAGCAACAGTGGCAGATCTTTTCACAAAGTATGCAATGATACTTGCTGCCATTCCGGCAATTGCCACATTCATCGGACAGTCTATTGTTGGTGTTTCACTTGGTCCTTTTGGTTCTTTTAAGATTCCTATGGGTAATGGAATACTTTACGCTGTATTACAATACGTTTTTACTCTTGTTGGCGTTTATCTTGCAGCGTTTGTTGTTGATGCATTAGCACCTTCCTTTGGATCTACCAAAGATATGGTTGCATCACTTAAAGTTGTTGTTTATTCCTGGACGGCTGCCTGGATTGCTGGAATCTTCGGAATTATTCCGACCATTGCAATACTGGGAATTTTAGGTTTGTATTCTATATATCTTTTATATCTTGGACTTAAGGTTGTTAAAGATACACCACAAGATAAATTAGTGGGCTATGTTGTTGTCGTTATTATTGTCTTAATTATAATTTACTTTGTCATCGGATATCTTGTAACCGCAATTGCAATGCCTAATTATTATAATGAATTAATGAAGGGAATGAATTTAGGAAATTAAGTTTGATTGTTATAAAAAATGCTTGTCAATCGGGGCAAGCATTTTTTTAATTTTTTAATGTAATAAGTTTTTCTAAAGCACGGATATCAGGTTCAGCATTTATTTTCTTGAAATACTCTAAAGCCATATTAAGATTTTTCTCACTCTCTTCAGTTTTTCCCATATCTTTATAAAGTAATCCTAACTCGTGGTAAGTTTCTGCCTGATTTAATTCATTTCCTGCTTCAATATTTAATCTTAAACTGGTTTGCAAATAATTTTCTGCCAGCGGATAATTTTTAACGCTACCCTGGATTATTCCCTTAATTTTATAAACCTCTGCAATTGTAAGCTTATCATTAAGCTTGTATGCAACTTCCATAGCTTTATCTGCAAACGCTTCTGCAAGTGAATAATCCTTTAACTGGGAATACACAAAAGATTTGCTTAAATAAACAAACCCAATTATCTGCAAATAATTACTCTCAACAGCGTATGCAAAACTTTCTTCAAATTCTTTTAACGCAAATTGATACTCCCCCTTTTTGGTGTAAACCATTCCTATATCCTGATGTATTTCCGCAATTCTTTTTTTATCCCCGATTTTTTCATAACTCAACAATGCGCGTTTAAAATATCCAAGTGCCTCATCAAATAACCCCTTAATGTTATTAACAATACCGAGATTAATTTCTATTTTACCTTTGACATTAAAATTATTTTCAGTAATTGATTTGCTTAATGCTGCCTCAAAATTTTCTAGAGCATTTTTTACATCACCAAGATCACCATAAATAGTACCTAAAAGATTTTCGCATTTTGCAATGCCTTTAATATCATTTACAGATTCAAATAACTCATGGGCTTTGCTTATGTAGTTAAAACTATTCTGCCAGTTTGCCTGCCGACTGTAAATTTCACCTATCAACAAATACGCATTGGCGGAAAGATCAATAAAATTTTTGTCATCAGCAGTATTTGAAATTAACTTCTCATTGATTTCAATTGCGGTTGCAAACTCTCCGTTTGTGATTGATACCTGACTAAGATAAAGTAATAATGAAAAGAATTTTTCTTTAGGAAGATGATTTGATGAATATGTAATCAATAAATCAACTTGAGTGCGATAATTAAGTCCGGTTGATAATAAAAAATCCTCTTGCCCTTTATTGCTCTTTGTTGCCTCAGTTGGTTGGTTAATTACAGAAGAAGTATAAAGAGATAAAATTTCTTTAATCTGTTTGTTGTTAAAGAAATCGGGGAGTATATCTGATAAATTCTTATTTAAATTCTTAGTCACAATTGTTACTTACTTATCAACTTATAAATTATATGCAAAAAACCTATAATTTGTGGCAACAGTTATGCCAATAACTTTACTGCACACTTGAGGGTGGTAAGTCTTGATTATTAAAGATTTTTGCAATAATTACCCGGTAGATTGTGTAATTATTGCTATTATTAAAATTTTTTAACGTCTCAAATCCACACAATGCAAGATTAACTACTTGAATGACTTAAGTAACGATAGCTCTTGAGGGTTATAAATTATCCATCTGTTTATAAATAATACTCTAATCTTAATTCTATTTGACAATCCATTAGCTTAAGGATAATTTGCATTGAAGAACTATCATTATTCTATTGGAGTACAAAATGAAACTTTCAAATTATCAGGTAAAGCCAGATTCTAAAATTAATCTTCAAAAATATTCTACGAATGATTCTGCGGGATTAAAATCGAAGGATGATGCAAAAGACCAACTGCAAAAAAATATTGAAAAGATGACTGAACTTCAGGATAAGCTTTATGCTTCTGATAAGTATTCCGTACTCTTAATTTTTCAGGCGATGGATGCTGCTGGAAAGGACAGCACGATTAAACATGTAATGAGCGGACTTAATCCACAGGGAACTCAAGTATATAGTTTCAAACAACCTTCCAAAGAAGAGCTTGATCATGGGTTTTTATGGCGGATTCAAAAAGTTGTTCCGGAACGGGGAAGAATTGGAATTTTTAATCGCTCACATTATGAAGAAGTGTTAATTGTTAAAGTTCATAATTTATTAAAGTATCAGCAGATTCCTGAAGAATTAGTTGATAAAAATATTTGGGAAAGCCGCTATGAACAGATACGTGAGTTTGAAAAATACCTTTTTAAAAATGGCACATTAGTATTAAAGTTCTTTTTACACGTCTCTAAAGATGAACAGAAGAAAAGATTTTTAGACAGAATTGATGATCCTTCTAAAAACTGGAAATTTTCATCCGCCGATGTTGAAGAAAGAAAATTCTGGAATGATTATCAAAAAGCTTATGAAGATGCAATTTCGGCAACAAGTACAAATTATGCTCCCTGGTATATTATTCCTGCAGATAAAAAATGGTTTGCACGTTTGCTTGTCAGTGAGATAATAATTGATAAGTTAAAAAAATTAAATATCGAGTATCCACAGTTATCAAAAGATCAGATTGCTGAACTTCAAAAATCGAAAGAAGCTTTATTAGCAGAAAAATAAATTTTTGTTTCCATTACCAGATATAATCTTAAGTTTTAAGATAAATAATATCTTCAATTGAGTTTACTAAATATTCGGGGTTTTCAACTTCAAGCAGTTCTTTGGTTCGGTAGCCATATAAAACTCCGCATGTTTTTGCTCCGGCATTTTTACCGCACTGAATATCTAACTCAGTATCACCAACCATTAAAGTTTTATTGACATCAATATTAAGTTCTTTACAAATTATTATTAAAGGTTCCGCTGAGGGTTTATGTGCAATACCATCCCGCCTTCCCATAACAAGATCAAAATATTTTCTGAGATTAAAATAATCTATAATTCTATCTGCTTGATCCTGAACTTTGGTTGTGAGTAAAGATATTTTAGCCCCTTGATTTTTTATTGCAGTTAAAGTTTTTTCCACACCAGGATATAGATGTGAATATTCCATCTGAAGAAAATAATTTTCTTTATAGATACCAATGAATTTTTCAAAATCAGGAACCTTTATATCGAAGGCAGCAAAAATATCTACAAAGTGTTTTCCAATCATTGATGCAAATTCTATTTCATCAACGTTAAAATTTATGCCGAGTTTATCTAAAGTGTGTGCTGTGGCGTTATATATTGTTTGATTGGAATCAACCAGAGTTCCATCAAGATCAAAACAAAAATGTTTTATAGTTTCGGAGTAGGATGGTTTCAAATTATTATACTGTCCCTGTAAGAGTGTTAAATGATGATAGTAACAATTATTTTAAAATTTATTAAACAATTTATAAAAATTATTTGTTTTTGTTTTCATAAAGATGCAATTTTCATCTGTCCCGATTATAAAAGTATTTTTATTATACAAACTGAGCATATAAATATTTCTCATTATTATTTTTAATGATTTATTCTGTCTCAAAAAATTTCAAAAATTTAGTAGGATAAAAAATAAATTAGATATTTTGATTATAATTAAATATTGATCACTGGCATAATAATTAATAGAGACTTCTGAAAAATTCAATATGTCATTCCTGTGCAAACAGGAATCTATTGATTATGTGTTAGATTCCCGCTTTCGCGGGAATGACATTCAATTAGAAATCTATTTTTCAGAAGTCTCTAATAAATATTCCAATCATTTAACCATTAACAATCGGAGCTATATATATGAAAAAGTCCTTCATTCTTTTTGCAATTCTTTTTGTTCTCTTGTTTGGGGTAAAGAATAATCTATTTGCCCAAGCTGAACCGGTCCTTTATTTCTGCGAGAAATATGGTGATGACGGCGAGGTTGGTGTTAGCGACAGGTTTACAACCGGATTTTTAACTGTTATGGTTAAATGCGATTATGCTCTTAACCTGAAAGATTGTTCAATTCAGTATGATAAGTACAACAATAGAACGCGATCATTTGAGTTTTACAAAAACTTTCCTTTTTCTGTAGAGCCGGATATGAAATACATCTTTTTTGCTAAAAACGAAGATAATGATATGAAATTTGAAGAACCCGGTTTTTATAGAGTATTTTTACTTGATGATAATTCTAAAACTGTTGCAAGCGCGCTAATTGAAATTATCAGTAAATAATTTTATCAAGTTTTTAAAGATGGCTGTCTTGACAGGCAGCCATTTTTTGTTTTAAAGAATTTGTTTAATAAAATTAGATTAAATTTGGAATACAAAAACCAGACGATGTAAATGAAACTTAATTTAGGATGTGGTAAAGATATCAAAGAGGGATATGTTAATCTTGATATTGTTGATTATGGCGGTAATCAAATTCACAATATAAATTCATTTCCTTATCCATTCCCAGATAATTACTTTGATGAAATTTTTGCTTCACATATTCTGGAACATATTGACAATTTTAATAAAACCATTACAGAGCTTTACAGAATACTAAAACCGAATGGGCTTTTAATTGTTTATGCTCCATTTTTCCTAAACACAAAATATTTCGGCGATCCGGATCATAAAATTCCCTTTTCAATCCGTACTTTTGATAATTATGAATACATAGGTAATCGTAAACTAAAGTTCTATGAAAAATGGAAGCTGAATCATCGAACTAACTATGAAACCGGAGCACAATTTGAGGTATTAGAAAAAAAATTTATTACTTCACACTTTGCTGCGCTCAGATGGATGGACTTTATTGTAAACTTAGAGCCGGTTGTTTATGAAAGATTTTTCTCGGGAATATTTTCACCTGAAGAAGTTTACTTTAAATTAAAAGCAATTAAATAATTATTGCCATTCGTGAAATTCGTGGCGGTGTTCTATGCCACTAATTAACACTAATTTTTCACTAATTAAGAAACTAACTCTTAACTTTTATTGCTTTATATATTAATAACAACCAACCAATCAAAAAACAAAAGCCGCCAATGGGAGTAATCATTGCAAAAAATCTTATCCCTGATGTTGAATAAATATAGAGAGAAAAAGAGAAAAGAATTATTCCCAGTAAGAAAAAGATTGATGGTAATTTAGATTTAATAATAGTATTTAACGAAAGTACAAGTAAAACAACTGAATGTATTAGCTGATATAGCACTCCAGTTTTATATACTTCTATCATTTCAGATGAAAGTTTTTCCCTTAAATCGTGAGCACCGAAAGCCCCAATTGCCACTGCTGTAAAGCCGGATATAGCGGAAATGATTATCCAAAGTCTTTTATCGTTCATAATTCTTTAACCTAATTGCATTGAAAAGAAAAAATAAAATTCATTAACTTTGTCCACAATTTAAACATATCCCCGAGAAAAAATGAAGAAGTTACAAAAACTTGTTTTACCGCTATTATTAATAACAGTGGTTTTCGTTATATACCTATTTTATTTCGCAAATACCGGAAGTTTGGGTTCATTTGATGATTTTGATCCCAACAATAATGCTGTAAAGGAAATAAGAGTTCAATTACTGCCTGAACGAGGAGTTGATAAAAGAGGGAGTGATTTTAACTTTTATACTTCGGATAGAAACGGAAAAGTTATAATGGTTTCCGGTTCAGGAGTTTTGCCAAATGGATTTGAAGAAGCCGATGTTATAATTCTAAAAGGACATTTGAGTGGAAATTCATTTCACACACACGAAGTTTTAATAGATTAATATTTTATGAAAAATTTTGAGCTTGTTTCTAATTACAAACCTTCCGGAGATCAACCGGAAGCCATTAAACAACTTGTAGAAGGAATTAATCGAGGAGACAAATTTCAAACTTTGCTCGGTGTAACAGGTAGTGGAAAGACATTTACCATTTCCAATGTAATTGCACAAACCAATAAGCCAACACTTATTATTTCACATAATAAAACACTTGCAGCACAGCTTTACTCGGAGTTTAAAGCATTCTTTCCCAATAATGCCGTTGAGTTTTTTATCAGCTATTATGATTATTATCAACCTGAAGCTTATGTGGTTTCGAGAGATATTTATATCGAAAAAGATTTTTCTGTGAATGAAGAAATTGACCGTCTAAGATTAAAAGCAACCACATCCTTAATTGAAGGCAGGCGTGATGTAATTGTAGTTGCAAGTGTAAGCTGTATTTATGGTATTGGCGCACCTGACGAGTATGCAAAACAAATTATCTTTATAAAAAAAGGTGATAAGTTAGATAGAAAAAAATTGCTGCGTGAGCTAATTGATATTTATTATGTTAGAAATGATTCTGATTTTTCCCGCGGTACTTTTCGTGCTCGCGGCGATGTTGTAGAAATAATTCCTGCATACCAGGATGAAGAAGCAATACGCATTGAGTTTTGGGATAATGATGTTGAAAAAATTTCAATTATCGATTCTGTAACCGGCAAAAGTTTACGTGAAGTTGAATCGGTGCCTATTTATCCGGCTAAATATTTTGTTACTGATCGCAATAAAATGCAGAAAGCCATTTACAATATTGAACAGGAACTTGCTGAACGATTGGAAGTTCTTCGTAAAGAAGAAAAATATTTAGAAGCACAACGCCTTGAACAGCGCACAAAGTTTGATATCGAAATGATGAAAGAAATCGGCTACTGTTCAGGCATTGAAAATTATTCGCGCCATATGGATTTACGCGCGCCCGATTCAAGACCTTCAAATTTATTTGATTATTTTCCTGATGATTTCCTTCTGATAATTGATGAATCACATGTAACTATTCCACAAATCCGCGGAATGTATAACGGTGATCGCAGCAGAAAACAAACTTTAGTTGATTTTGGATTCCGTCTTCCATCAGCATTGGATAATCGGCCAATGAAATATGAAGAGTTTATGGAAATGATTGATCAGGTAATTTTTGTTAGCGCAACGCCATCGGACTATGAATTAGAAATGAGCGGTGGTGTTATTGTTGAACAAATTATTCGTCCGACCGGTTTGCTTGATCCTGAAATTGAAGTTCGTCCAATCAAGGGACAGATTGATGATCTGATCGCTGAGATCAGAAAGAAGACGGAACTTAAAGAAAGAACTCTTGTTACCACACTGACAAAAAAAATGGCAGAAGATCTTTCAGATTATTTAGACAAGATTGGAATTCGGGTTCGGTATATTCATAGTGATATTGATTCACTTGAACGAGTTGAAATACTGCGAGATTTACGTTTAGGGGAATTTGATGTTCTGGTTGGCGTAAATCTTTTAAGGGAAGGATTAGATTTACCCGAAGTTTCCCTGGTTGCTATTATTGATGCTGATAAAGAAGGATTTTTACGAAGTGAACGCTCACTAATGCAAACTGCCGGCAGAACAGCACGTAATGTTAACGGTAAAGTAATTATGTATGCTGATGTTATTACTGAATCAATGCGAAAAACTATTGCCGAAACTAACCGGAGAAGAAAGCTCCAACAGGAGTATAATGAAAAAAATGGAATTGTTCCTGCTACAATTTACAAATCGATGGAAGATATTCTTTCCTCAACTTCAATTGCTGACATAAGAAAGAAAGAGGAAAAAGAGACCTATGGATTTTCAAAAGTTGCAGAACCTGTTCTTAAGTATATGAATAAAGAACAGAAAGAAGATTTGGTTGAGCAGTTAACAGAAGAAATGCACAAAGCAGCAAGAGATCTTGAGTTTGAAAAAGCAGCAAATCTACGAGATGAAATTTATAAACTTAAAAAGATGATTGGATAGTTTTTTTAGACTTCAATCCTCAGTCAACAGCCCTCAACTTATTCTTAGCGAGCTTAGCGTTCTGCTTTGCGACCCTTGCGTGAAATGTTTTTTCTTATCTCAAAGATCGCTAAGTGATTTTCGCAAAGGACGCGAAGGGATAAAATTAAATTTTAATTAATGAGGAAAGTTCTTCAGGAATAGACTCTCCTTTATAGGTTACTTTTTCTAAAAACAATCCTGAGGGCGGTGCAGTAAATTTGGCTGGTTCATTTGTTTTGCTGCTTAGATAAAACAAAATATCTTTCTCGGACTTTCTTCCGCGTCCAACTTCTACTAAAATCCCAACGATTCTTCTTACCATTTTCCAGATAAAGTGCGAGCCAACAATTCTTATAAGGATCAAATTACCTTCTTCTTTTAATTGGATATCGTCAATTAAAACTTTCGTAGATTTTTCTGTCGGATCATCATCCGAAAAAGAAGAATAATTATTCATACCTAAAAATAGCTTTGACGCTGATTCCATCTTTTTAAAATCCAGCTCGTCCTTTATCCACCAGACAAAGTTTTTGCCAAATGCAGTTCGCCTTCTTGATATTTGATAAATATAACTCCTTGATATTGCATCATGTCTTGCATGAAAGTTTTGATTTGTCTTTTCAACTTGCAGAATGGTTATATCGTGCGGAAGTACATCATTTAATTTCATTCTTATAATTTCGGGGGCAAGCACAGTCTTAACGTCAAAATGTGCAACCTGGCAAATTGCGTGCACGCCGCTGTCCGTTCTGCCTGAACCCTGAATATCAATCATAGAGTCGCCAAAAACTTCCTGTGCAGCTTTTAAAATTGAACCTTGTACTGTCTTTGCATTTTCTTGTTTCTGCCAGCCGGAATAACGGGTTCCTTCATATTCGATAAAAAGTTTAAACCGGGAATAGTTCTGATTTGCTATTTTACGTTTATCGGATGTTAAGGATTTCACCTTAAATTGGCCGCCAGGTTTGCCACTAAATTTATTCTTCGAATAAAATTTTTTGCCTCTCAATTTAATCTCAAAATTTCTTCTGCATAATCAAACTGAGTTTCATAAACTCTAACCTTTACATAGGAAAGATTTTCGGGCAGTGAGCATTTTCTTACTTCATTTAATAAATAAAGACAAATGTTTTCTGCTGTAGCGTGAAAATCCACAACAACTTTTTTAGAATTTATTTTTTCTAAAAACTCAAGTAAAACTTTATCATCCTTATTAACCATATATGAATGATCAAGTTTTTCTATTACGGGATTGATTATTTTCTCAACATCGTAATAATCAATTACCATTTGATCTTTATTTAGTTCACCTTCAAATTCAATGATCATTTTGTATGAATGACCATGAATATTTTTGCAAAGACCAAAATGATCAGGAAGTCTATGTCCCATTTCCCAACGAAATTCTTTAGCTATTTTCATTTATCAATTACTCTATTTTTAATTTCTTTGGATTTTGTCTTACATCAAATACAGAAATAATGCTTATTGTATCATTCAACTCTGAATAAAAAATTGTTATTTGTTTTGTTAAAACGGAGCGACGTATATTTTCTTTTTGAAAAGATGAAGGAAATAATGACGGATAGGTTTTTATCAAACTAATTCTCTTGTGCAGTTTCCTAGCAAACTCTCTAACTTCTTTATCCGTCCAATTTGAATTGATATAATCTATTATGCTTTTAAGATCATCACGAGCCTGCGTTGACCACCTTAACTTATAACCATTTTTCATATAACTTTTTAACTTCAGAATGATCTATTACTCGTCCCGCTTTTATATCCTCCAATCCTCTTTCGATTGAAGCTTTTTCAGCTTCAGAAATCTCATCCCACCAATCAGTTTCTCTTGAGTGATCTTTAAGCAGTTTTATTCTTGCAATTATAGATTCATCTTTAGTGTTCGCAATCCAATCAATAATTTTAATTTTTTCGCTATCTAAATTCATTTTATTATCCTTATCTAAATTTTCTTTGTGAATTTAAATCTTATAAACTGAAAACACAACATTTCATTATACACCTTTTTTTTCAGGATGCCAAATAAATTTATGCATCTGCAATTGAAATCTAACTTTTAAGTTATCTTCTAAAATCCAGTTTACTAATTGAACTGGTTCAAGTTTGCCAAATACTACTGAAAATAAGATCTCGCATTTATTGGTAAGTTTATATTTATTTATGATATCCAAAGTCCAATCATAATCTTCCCTGTTTCCGATAACAAACTTTAACTCATCAGTGGGTTTTAAGTAATTAATATTATCATACAGATTTTTTTTCACCATACCACTAGATGGACATTTTAAATCCATAATAATTTTTACTCTTGGATCAATATCCTTAATCCTCAAACTTCCACTGGTTTCAATCATTACATTAAATCCGTAATCACAAAGTTGCTTCATTAACTCAAGGCATTCATCCATTTGGGCCAGTGGTTCACCGCCGGTAATTTCAACAAGATTGCAATTATATTTTTTTACTTCATCAACAATATCCGAGATGGATAAATCTTTTCCATCATAAAAAGCATATTCCGTATCGCAATAGGTACATCTTAAGTTGCAATAAGTCAGGCGTACAAAAACGCAGGGAAGACCTGCGGCGGTACTTTCGCCCTGAACAGAATAATATATCTCATTAACCTTAAGCATAAAAAGTGCGATTTTTTGCAATTTTCTAAATAATTAGTGGGCAAAGTTACTAAACATCAGTTTGACATCAAACGAGGCAATGCCTATATTTGGCTCACATTTTTTAACTAATTATAAGGTTTTTTGTAAATGGCTCATCATAAATCAGCAAAGAAAAGAATTCGTTCCTCTGAGAGAAGAAGAAAAAACAATAAAATGACAGATTCCAAGATAAAGACTGTATTGAAGAAAACACTTGCAACTACTACTAAAGAAGATGTTGAAAAACTTTATAAAGAAGCGGTAGCTATTATTGATAAAGGTGCGGCAAAAGGAAGATTACACAAGAATAATGCTGCAAGAAAAAAGGCAAAGATTACTAAACATCTAAATAAGCTTACTGCTACTAAGTAATTGCTAATTGAATTTTTGATTCAGGACTCTTTTAATAAGAGTCCTTTTTGTTTTAAATCTGTTCGAGTAATTCTTTTCCTTCAGATTCAGGTAAATAAAATCTTACCGGCTTAATTTTTCCAGACGCATCTTTTTGAGCTCTTACTTTTTTCTTTATTATAACACTATGTTCAATTGTTAAACCATCTTCTACAATTGAACCAAATAAATAACTTGTGCCTTTAATCAGAACATTCTTTCCTATTCGAAGTGGGAATTCATCACTTCCTGTCAGGTTAACACTGGATTCAATTACAGAGTTTTCATTTATTTCGATATTACCTTTTATAATATCACCCCAAAGAATTTTTACGTTATCTCCTATCTTTAAAGTTTGATTCGGAAAACAAGAAAGATGAACCGACCGCCAAACTTTTACATTTTTTCCAAAGATAATATTACCGGTTATAAAAACAGCTCTTCCAAATTCAATATTATAATTTAGCTTTACTCCATCTCCAATGTATGCGCCTTTACCAATTTTTATATCTAAAGGAATTCCTTTTTTATCCATTTCGATAAGTTCATTCACAACATTATCATGAATAAAAAAATCATCCGGGTCATCTATTTCAATTATATCTTTTAATTTTTCATAAACATTTCTGCGGGCAATTTCATCCATTTCTTTAAGAACAGATTTATTATTAAACCCCATAACAACATATTGCTGTTTCGGACTAACGGCTCCTACTGAATATCCTTTTAAGTTGAAAAGAGAAATAAGATCTGTTATATAAATTTCATTTTGGGCATTATCATTTGAAATATTATAGATTAACTCGAGCAGCTTATCATACTTAAAGGCATAAACACCAGAGTTAAATTCTTTAGTTTCAATTAATTCCTGCTTTGTAAATGAATAGGTTTTATTTCGATAATTAGTTTTATATGGAATATTTTCCGGTAAAGTCATAATATCTTTAAATTCTAAAATCTGAATAACATTGCCAAAATCTTTTCCGCTATCATTACCTTTATCATCTTTAGATTTAGCACGTATAATACGACCGTAAGAATTTTGTAATGGATCACCTTCATAAATTCCGGTTAGCACCATCATATCATTTTCTGAAGAAATAAATTCACTTCTAAAATCTTTCATCGAGTCAGCATCCAGCAATCCCATATCACCGGGCAATATATAAACAATGCCATCGGGAAAATCACCCATAATTGATTTCAGTGCAACCTGCACTGCATGCCCTGTTCCGTTTTGTACCTCTTGATATGCAAATTTATTAGCTTCGCGTTTACCAATAACATCCATTACATCTAAAGCTTTTATTCCAACTACAATAACAGTATTTATATCACTAATTCCATGGCGGCAGGCATTATATACCCTTTCAACAGTTGGAATCTCCCAAATTTTGTGGAGCATTTTTGATTTTTGAGATTTAATTCTTTTGCCATGACCGGCAGCAAGTATGATTGCTACCTCATTTGAGTTGTTAAATTTTGTAGATAACTCTTTAGCTTTTAAATAAACTTCAGATGAACCGTTATTAGCCATATAATCTCCCGAAACCATTTTTAATTGAACAAATTACACAGAAAAATTAATTAAAGACCATTCCTATTCCAAATGATTGAGTTTCATTGTTTGCTCAATATTATTAACTTTGCCCGAAATATTTATCAATTAAAAGGAAGTTACATGAAAAGAATATCAGTAATTGTGTTTGTATTTTTTATTTTATTCTCCGTATCCTCTTTCTCTCAATCAAAAGGATTTGGATTAGGAATTATTTTAGGAGAGCCAACAGGAATCTCTGCCAAATATTGGACTGCATCAACTACTGCTCTTGATTTCGGGCTTGGGTATTCGTTTGAGAAACATAGCCGTATGCATTTACATGCAGATTACTTATTTCACGTAAATAATTTATTTCAAACATCAGAAAATATTGCACTATACTACGGACCTGGTGCAAGATTAAGACTTGTTGATGAGGGTGATTCCCGCCTTGGATTCAGATTTGATGTTGGACTTGTTTGGATACCACGAAACGCACCTATTGATGTCTTTATTGAAGTGGCTCCGCTATTAGATATTATTCCCGAAACCGACTTTTCATTTAATGGTGGATTGGGAGTAAGATTTTTCTTTAACTAATTTTTTTATCCGGTTTAACTGATTTAAAGAATGCAACATTTAATCCAAACGTAAACCAAATTAATGTTGCAATTTCGTGATCCCAAAAATTTAGCTCGGTTAAACCGGAAATAATAAATCCACAAAATGCTGCCAGTGTACCCAATGCATATGAAGATGCTATTGCCTTATCTTTAATTTGCTTATAAATCTTCACGTCGATATCAATAATTTTATAAAACAAAAAGATTACAGCAAGCAAACCAAATAATCCCAGGGTTGCAAGCACATGAAAGAAATTATTATGCAAATGTCCCTGAATTTCTTTGTGATAAGGTTCCTTGTAATGTTTATAATACTGCGCTAAATCAATATCACCAACACCAAAGAAAGGATGATCTTTAAATATTTTTATTCCGGCTTTCCATAAAGCAATGCGTGTAAAGTTTGAAGGATGATAAGGATCAAAAATTCCTAAAAGACGGCTTTGCTTGCTTTCAACTCTTGTTACATAAAGATTATTTTCTGCCACATTAAATGATTTTGGGATAAAGCCAATATTTATTTTATTTATTATTTGGAATCTACCTTCATCATTCTGTTTTATTAAATATATATTCTTATCTGAAGAGGATATAAAATATTTGCCCTCACTATATTGAATTTGTAAAACAGACTTTAAATCGTTAAGTGTATTTAGGTAAGATAAACCAGAGGAATCAACTCTAAATATATCTAATCCATCATTCTTTAATGAGAAAACGGTTTGGTTTGAATAATAAACAAAATTGTTTTGCAAAGAATTTTTAATAAATGGAGATTCTTCCGGTAAATTATTTTTCAATTTAAATATTTTATAATCACTGGATGGATTTGCAACTACCAGATAAATTGAATCAACGTAAATGTTTGTATATCCTGACATTTCAGGAATGCGCATCATTTGTTTAATGTTTTCAGGATTTGTAAAAACAGTTAATCCGCTATCTTTATCAAGAACATAAAAATTTCCGTTTGCAACAGATTCAGAATACGTATAGCCGGGAGAATAAAGTTCACTCATTTTTAATAATTTACCATTATCCAACCGGAATAAAATATATCGTGTATCAATTAAACCGCACAGATAATAATTTTCTTTCCAATGAAAAAATTTTATTGCGGCTGAAGGAAGTTCAAACTGCTTAATCAAACTTGAATCTTTATAAATCAATAAACCCTTGTTATAATCACTAACAATCAGTTTATCATTAAGCGTAAAAGCATCATAAGCTCTGCCTTGTGTATTTATTGTTTCAACAAGTTTAACTGGATTAGAGTTTAGTGAGAAAATATTTACTTCGCTTATGTTTTTCTGTGTGATAAAGAAAATGATAAGTAACGCAACTCCGGCTAAAAGGATTTTCCACTGTTTTTTGATTATCAGGATAAGCAAAATTCCAAATGCCGCGCCCATCCACCCGGTGCGTTTATAAGTGGAAAATAATGCAAGAGAAGAAAGGATAAATCCTATGAATAAAAGTATTCTGTTTTTAAGGGATGTTTTTTCATTTATCAAAAAAGCAAAAAAGAATATTACAGTAAAACTTATTATCTCGCTGGCAGTGATTGGGTATTGAAAAACAGATGGACCGGATTCTGTTGAACCATATAAATTTTTTATGTAAAACTGAAATGAGAAATACAGGTAAATAAAAACGGTTACTAATGTTCCACCCAAATAAATTTTTAATACTGTTTCAGCTCTTCTAAAATCTTTTACAGAAGCTACCATAGTATAAATTAATGGAATAAGAAGAGTATGCTTTAAAAGATTATGAAGGGAAAGCGGTTTTTCCTGTGTAAAAATGGTTGATAAAACTTCTGCAAGGATATACCATAGAATTGCAAACTCCAATCCGGTTTTAGAAAATTGATTTTCTTTTGTAACACCGGCTTTAATCAGTATCAGGATAAGTGCGCCATAATAACCAATCTGATTTACAAAAATTGAATTACTGATACTGAGCAGAAAGATTATTATAAAAACATAAATCGCGGAATCGAGTATTTTGAGAGCGGAGGTTTTATTTTCAAACATCATTATCTCTAAACTGCAAATCGTATAATTTTTTGTAAAGACCCTTTTCTTCCATAATTAATTGTTCATGAGTCCCTCGTTGAATAATCTTTCCTCTATCCAAAACAAGGATACTCGTTGCGTTTCTAATAGTGCTTAACCGATGTGCTATAACAAATGTAGTTCGGTTTTTCATCAGTCTTTCAATCGCTTCCTGCACAAGTATTTCAGACTCATTATCAAGTGCAGAAGTTGCTTCATCAAAAATCATTATGTCTGGATTTTTTAGCAATGCTCTTGCAATTGTTAGTCTTTGTCTTTGACCACCTGAAAGTTTTATTCCTCTTTCTCCGATAATAGTTTGATATCCCTTTGGCATTTCCATAATGAAGTTATGTGCATTAGCCATTTTAGCAGCTTCAATCATTTTATCCATAGGAAAATCTTTTAATCCATAAGCGATATTATCAAATATGGTTGTGTTAAATAAAAATGTTTCCTGTGTAACAATGCCCATCTTAGCCCGTAATGATTCGACTGTAAGATCTTTTATATCTATTCCATCAATTAAAATTCTACCGCTTATCGGGTCATAAAATCGCGGAATCAAATCAACAAAAGTAGATTTACCGCCGCCGCTTGGGCCTACTAAAGCAAGTATATCTCCTTTTTTGACTGAAAAATTTATATCATTTAAAACTAATTCGTCAGAATCTTCATAATGAAATGAAACGTTTTCAAATGAAATATTATCTTTAAATTCTTTTAATTCTATTGCTCCGGGTTTTGTTTTGATTAACGGCTCTGTATCAGTTATCTCAAAAATTCTTTCTGCCGCTGCACTTGCTTCTTGAATTCGATTATTAACACTGCCAAGCTCTTTAATCGGCGGCATCATTTGAAAAATTGCAAATAAAAAACCAAGAAACTGACTTGCGTTCAGAGTTTTCTCCTGAAGAACAAGCAAGCCGCCATAGTAAATAATTATGGCACCAATAAGAATGCTTAGCAGCTCTGTTATGGGAGAAGAAAGATTTCGTATTCGTACAGTTTTTAAAACCATATCAAAATAACTTTTCGTCTCACGCATAAATCTGTTATTCTCATAAGTTTCCATTCCAAATGCTTTCACGATTTTTACACCTGAAATGGTTTCCTGCAAAACACTGGTAATATCACCAAGCTTTAACTGAAGCATTGTTGTAAGTTTTTTAAGCTTACTGCCCAGCCACGCTATTAACAAGCTTGATGTGGGAACAATAATTAAAGCAAACAGCGAGAGTTTCCAGCTTATCGTTATTGCAATTATTAAGAATACAATAATTGTTAATGGTTCTTTTATAAGATTTGAAAATGTTGCGGATATACTTGCCTGCACAATACCAACATCATTAGTAAATCGAGAGATCAGGTTTCCAACGCGTTCTTTCTTAAAATAGCTAATAGGAAGTTTATGTAAATGCTTGTATGTATCATCGCGTAAATCTTTCATTGATGCATATTCAACATAAGCCATAAAGTAGGATTGCAGATATGAAAAGATATTTTTAAACAAAAACGAAAAAAATATTACCACGCAGATTTTTAAAAGCACTTCGGTTTTGCCGCCGCTTAAAATATAACTATTAAAAGCGTTTGAAACGTCATCTTTAATTGCAATGATCCAATGTGGTAAAATACTTGAGGTTTGATTTACACCTGGAATTTGCTGTACCATTGGTTTTGTAGATGATTCCTGAAAGAGCGTATCCAGCAAAGGAATTGTAAGATAAACCGAAAGACCATTTAGTATGGCAAATAGTATCGTAAAAACAAAAGTTAATACAATGTGCTTCCAGTAGGGTTTTGTATATTTTAATATTCTAAGATAAGTATTCAATTGACAATAAATTTATAATTAAAATCCAGGATTAAATACCCGGAATATTTATTAAACCACAACCTCCGGAAATTTTAATTTTCCGGCTTTCTGTAAGTGAACTTAGATTAAAAACCTCTATAAAAGAATCTCTTCCAAAACCATTATCAAATATCAGGAAATCGCCGATTAGCACAAAGCGTTTGTACCCTTCTGCATCAAAAGTTTTTGCAATCTTTTTTTTCTGCAAATCAAAAATAACAAGTGCCGAAGTTATTTTATTTTTAGATCGAGATTGAACTTCGCCTTTATTTGTTAAAAGAAGAATTACCTGTTTGTTGTTTTCAGCCCAACCAATTTCTTTTATTTCTTTATTAACTATTGTTGTTTTAATTGTATTGTTTGTGTTTGATTGTTTTATGTAAATGGAATCATCTTTTTCTATAATATTAAACATTCCATTTGGAGATGTAAATTTTAATGGCGGTAATTTGGTAACGGGATATCCATCCTTTATTAAATCGAATATTTCATTATTATCAGACAACAGTTTTCCAAATTTGTTATATACCTGAGTGTTTTTATTAATGTATGATGCAATTGTTTTATCGATTGAATTAATAACTAATGTAAACCGATCGTTGTCCGTCCAGAATGGAATCATCTGAATTCCATCTTCAAGCTGAGTTATTTGTTCGACTTTATCTGCATTCAAATCTATCCGATATAATTCCCCTCTTTCTATCGCCGGTTTTGAGGATTTTAATCTTTGTCTTCGCTTAGTTATAAAATAAGCGGTTTGTCTGTCCTCAGATACCAATAATTCTAAAACTCTTTCATCTACGCTGCTCCAGAATACTTTGGTTTTACCTGATTTTGCATCGTATCTATAAATGGAAGGTAATCCGGAATGCATTCCCACAAAATAAAGCTCTTTAAATTCCGTTAATTTTGCTTTTGCAATTTCTTCTTCTAACCCAGCATTTCCCGAATCTGAATTTTTATCCGTACACCTGAAGATAAAAAGTATAATAAAAAATATTATTAGTTTATTCATAATAAATTATAGTGCTACTTTTAATAATGTATCAAGAATAAAATTAATTAACTGCATAAAAAATCTCCACAACGGGCTGTAAATAAAAAGAAGCAAAATCAAAGTACCATATAAACCAAGGTTCAATATTTTAAGTGTAATCTTATTCGGAAATAAATCAAATAATATGTGCGAGCCATCCAATGGAGGAATTGGTAGTAAATTAAATGCGAATAAAAAAATATTAAAAAATACTCCATACCAAAAGAAATTTACTAGCAATTGATTTTGAGTTAAGTGGTAATTTATAAAGACAAAAAAGATTACATAAAAGATTAATGCTAAAATTAAATTTGCAAAAGGACCCGCAAATGAAACATAGGCATCATCACTATACAGATTTTTAAAATTTCTTCTATCAACCGGAACAGGTTTTGCCCAACCAATCAATGCAACACCCGTTGCGAAGGAGGCAATTGGCATAATCAACGTGCCAATTAAATCTGCATGCTTAATAGGGTTAAACGTCAGTCTGCCCATATTTTTAGCTGTTGGATCACCTTTCTTAAATGCAACAAATGCGTGTGCATATTCATGAAAAGTAATTGATAAAACAAACATCGGAAGAAATGTAAGGAAAGAAATTAATCTTTCACTTATTTGTATATCGGGCAAACTAACCTCTTGGATGAAATTGTTTATGAACCTGTTTGATATAATCGCGATCAATATGTGTATAAATTTGAGTGGTAGAAATATCAGCATGCCCAAGCATTTCCTGCACTGCTCTTAAATCTGCACCGCCTTCCAACAAATGTGTAGCAAAGGAATGGCGAAATGTATGCGGATGAACTTCCTTTTGTATTCCTGCTTCCTTAACGTAACGATCAATAATTTTCCAGATACCCATTCGGGAAAGTTTCGAACCTCTTGAATTTAAAAAAACATAATTCCCGCTTTTAGAGATTCTTAACAGAACTGATCTGCTTTCTTTAATATACTTTCCGACCCATTCAATAGCACTTGATCCAATAGGTATTAATCTTTCCTTGGATCCTTTACCAAAAACTCTGATTACTTCTTCATTTAAAAACAAATCAGAAAGTTTGAGATTAGTAAGCTCTGATACTCTTGTGCCGCAAGCGTAAAGTAATTCCAGTATTGCCTTATTGCGTAAACCCAATGTATCGCTAACATTTGGCTGAGCTAAAATTTTATCTACCTCATTAATATTAAGTACCTCCGGCAGTTTTTTGGAAAGCTTAGGTGCACTTATCTTTTCTAAGGGATTTTTTATGATGTAATTATTTTTTAAGAGATATAAAAAAAACCCCTTTAAAGAAGAAAAATATCTCGCTGCAGATGTGCTTGTTAATCCAATGTTTTTTAGAGTTTTAAAAAATGTAGTTAAATTTTCAGTTGAGATATCAGAAGGATCTGCGATTTTATAATCGGATAAAAAAGATATAAAAGTAGAAATATCATTTTTGTATGATGATAAAGTGTTCTCGGAAAGATTTTTTTCCAGCTTAAGATGCGACAGATACTCTTTAAGAAACAACTCCATTAGTTGTCTTTTTCCGTAGTTATTCCCTTTTCCGCTTCTTCCTGCTTTGGATATTTAATCCTTTTATGATGCTGACTTATTAAAATAGAAAGGAATGCTTCCTTCATTTTAGTAACATCCCTAAAAGTAATAGGGGCATCATCAAGTTGCCCTTCTTTTAAACGAGAAGCAAAAATGTTGTTAATCATATTTTCTACTTTTTGTGCATCAGGTTCGGTTATTGATCTTACGGCAGATTCACATCCATCAGCTAACATTACAATGGCGGTTTCTTTGCTGTTCGGCTTTGGACCGGGATATTTATAGTCATCTATGTTTACTTTTTCTTCACCGTAAAGTTTTTTTGCTTTTTCATAAAAGAACGTAATTGTAGCTGTACCATGATGCATAGGAATAAAATTAATTATTTCCTGCGGAAGTTTATTTTGTCTGGCAAGTTCAATCCCCTCTTCAACGTGTCTGATAATTATCTGTACACTTTCTTCGGGTCGTAAGTTCTCGTGTATATTTTCATTATTAAGCTGATTTTCTACAAACACCTGTGGAGAAATTATTTTTCCGATATCATGATAATAAGCGCCAACTCTTGCAAGCAAAGCATTTGCACCAATTTGTTCTGCCGCTGCTTCAGCTATTGTACTCATTGTCATCGAATGATTAAATGTACCCGGGGCTTTTCTTGCAAGTTCTCTTAGCAGTGGTCGATCAAAATTAGATAATTCCAGTAACGTTAAGTCGGTTGTTATGTTAAATATTCTTTCAAAAAATATTAATAATCCATAAGTAAGCACCGGACTAATTAGTGCGTTTGAGAAAGCAAACGCAAATTCTATAACCATCGATTCAATATGTGCAAATCTTTCCAATCCAAAGGCAATGATTGAAACGGTATATCCTAAAAGTATAAACAAAAATGAACGGAATATTTGTGTCCTGTTTTTTATATCTCTAACAGTATAAACAGACAATCCGCCGGCAATAAAATTCATTGCCATAAAAGAATAATCATTACCTCTCAGCGCACCAACTATCAAAGAAAGTATAACTGTTGTATAAAATCCAACCCGTGAATCAAATACAATTGTAAAAATCATTGAAGCAGCAGGGACAAAAATTAAAAAATGCAATGGCGCTTTTACGGTTAACTGATTAACCAGAAAAGTAATAAATGAAATAAGCACAATTAAGAAAGAGATTAAAATAATTTTTGTGTTATCATAAAAAATTTTCTTCCGGAAATAATACAGGTAAATAGAAAGCAGCACTATGAATGAAGCTATGTGAAGAAATTTTCCCAGTAATTGAAGAATAACTCCTCCCGTACCGGTGGCTTCACCTTTGGCTTCTCTGTATGAATCAATTTTAAGTTTTGCCTGCTTGGTTATTCGATCGTGTTTGGCAATTATTCTTTCATTTTCATTAACGATGCCGGAGTAAAGAGAAACATTATTTTTAGCTTGCTCAATTTCAATATCAGTTGCAGTTTTATCATATATCAGATTCGGATAAACAAAATACAATGCAAATTCTATAAGCGCGGATTCTGTTTCTTCAGAATATTTTAACTCCTTTATCCTTTTAATAACCTCTTCTTTCGCCTGATCCAAAAATAAAAACTTGCTGGTGGGCTCAATTCTATCAACATTCTTCTGCCTTATTGCAATACTATCTTTAATCTTTTCATCGCTTTCAAAATTAAGAATGCCCCGTTTACTAACCGCATCAACGATTGCACCGGCTGCTGCAAAAATATCATTCAGTGATTTTTCCCTGCCCCTGTAAGATTGGCCATGCATCTTTCTGATAGTTAAAAATCTGGTAAATGATTTTGTACTTAGAAAAGTGGGGTTTAAATATGACCCGGTTTCCTGTTTAAGATTTTCATCTATTACACTAATAATATATTTGCCAAATGCATTTAATGAATCAATACTTTTTGAGGGGATACTTTGCATTACGGGATAAACCGACTTCTCAGCATTTTTAATTTCTGCCTGATAAACCGATTTATCTTTTATTATAGGAAAACTGAATGGTGCAATTAAATCATCATTTGTCCAAATCGTTCCTTCTGAAACTTCTGATTCAATTGATTCTCCTTTAGGAAACATAAGCACAATCAGGATAACCGTTAATAATGCTATCAGTATTTTTCTTTTGATACCCGTGTGCTGAAAAATATTTTTTTCTTTAGTCATTTCTTTGTTTTTGCTTCTAACAAGGTTTCAAGAAATTCTGAAACACCATCTTCATTATTTGTTTTACTTAAAACGATATCAGCATTGTGTTTAAGTTCTGCAATTGCATTTTGCATAGCCACTTTTAGAACCTTTGTTTCAAATAAACTGATATCGTTATACCAATCTCCAATTACGGCAGTATTGTTAACACTGGTTTTCAAATGCTTTATTAACCTTAATAAAGCTTTGCCTTTAGAGGAACCCGATCTTCTAACCTCAAGATAATAAATTTCATCATAAGTATGTGATCTAAAAAATGAAATTGTGCATCCAAGTGTAAAAGGGAAACTAAATTTATCACGCAGATATGCAACTATTCTTCTATTATCACCGGCAAAAACAATTTCAAGGGTTTCTGAAGTATAATCATCGTATGATTTAACCTCTTTATAAAAAGCTCCGTACTTATCTAATAATTTTGGAATAACAGCATTAGATTCGGTATAATAAATTGCATCGGCATGACAAAGAGCAATATTTACAAGAAATTTTTCTGATAATTCTATTGCTTTATTTACGTGCTTCTGTTTAAGAAAAGATCTATAAACATACTCTTTACCTTGATAACTTTTTATAACAGTGCCATCAAGTGAAATTAATGGAATATGAATATTTAATTCTTCAGCAATAGGAATTAAAGCAGAGTGAAGTCTTCCTGAAGCAAATGAAAATATGATTCCATGTTTTTTTAGTTCTTTAACAAGTTGTTTTGTTTTTTCGCCAACTTCACCTTTATCACTAAGCAAAGTTCCATCTACATCAAATACAACAAGATTAATATTTTTTAAACGATCAATATCTGACATTTTACTTTACAACTGTTTTCCATCCAATTTGAGATAGATTTTTATAAATGATAAAGACCGAAACAGCCGCCACAATTAAATAGATAAAAAATGATTTATACTCACCGAATAATAATTTTCCGGTTCCGAATAAAAACGAATAAACTAAAATAACTCCAAATAGCCAGTTAATAAATAACTTAAAAAAGCCCGAATCGCTTTCAACATCGGGTAATTTTGAAGAGATTTTTTTCCACATCACTCCGCCGGGATGTATTCTTGTGTAGAATGAAATTAAAACATCTTCAGAAGTTGGTTTGGTTAAGAATGTAACTGTCAGCCAAACAATCGTTGTTCCGGGAACTATAATAAATAAACTGTAAGGGAATAAAACACCCGCACTTTTTAGGATTGGAAAGATGATAAATGGCGCAATCATCGCTGAAATTTCTGACCACGCATTTATTCTCCACCAAAACCAGCGCAGAATCAGAACTAATCCTACACCGGCACCGCATTGAATTATAAATTCCCATGCACCGGAAATCCTATTTATAAAAAGTGTAACAACAACTGATATAAGCATTAAAACTATTGTTGCAATCCGTGAAGATAAAACATAGTGTGATTCTTCCGCTTTACTTTTTACAAATCTTCTGTAAAAATCATTAATTATATAAGATGTGCCCCAGTTTAGCTGTGTGGCTATAGTACTCATATAAGCAGCAAAGAAAGCTGCAACTAATAACCCTTTCAAACCGGCCGGAAGGAAATCCCGCATTGCGTAAATATATCCCATCCCTTTTTGTGATTCTGAAAGTTGAGGATAAAGAACAATCGAACATAGCCCCACAATTATCCAAGGCCAGGGTCTGATTGCATAGTGTGCAATTTGAAAAAATAATGTGGCAAATAAAGAATGCTTTTCATCTTTTGCGGACATCATTCTTTGCGCTACGTAACCACCACCACCGGGTTCAGCACCGGGATACCACGAAGCCCACCAAATAATTCCGATATATGCAAGAAATGAAAAAAGAGACATAGCCAATGTTCCCGCAACTGATGGGACGTCTGATAAAACAGGAAAAAAATTAAAAACATAATCAGGAAGATTTTTTTGCAAACCGGTAACACCTCCAATTGCAGGAGAGTTAACAACTATTACAGCAAGTATAATGCAGCCAAGCATAGCAATAAAAAATTGAAACGCATCTGTAACAACAACACCCCATAGACCAGAAAGTGCAGAGTAAAATGCAACAAGAAGCATACAACCAAAAACATAAAACATCACAACAGATTCATCAATACCAAACATACCCTGGAGTATTGATGACATAGCTTTATTAACCCATCCAATGATAATAACGTTCATAAAAAGCCCGAGATAAAGCGCTCTAAAGCCGCGTAAAAATTTAGCCGGTTTTCCGGAATATCTGATCTCTGCAAATTCTGCTTCAGTCATAATTCCAGCTCGTCTCCATAAGCGAGCAAAAAAGAAAACCGTTAACATCCCGCCAAAAGCAAAGTTCCACCAAATCCAGTTGCCGGCAACTCCATTTTTTGCTACTAATTCAGTTACTGCTAAAGGTGTATCAGCAGCAAAGGTAGTGGCAACCATTGAAATACCTGCAAGGTACCAGGGAAGATTTCTACCAGAAAGAAAAAAATCCTGTGTGCTTTTCCCTGCTCGCTTTGAATAGTAAATGCCAATAAGCAAAGAGATGATGAAGTAGATTAGAATAATCAGGTAATCTATTGTTGCCATATTTACCTCTTAACTATAATTAATAATTTTGTACAATCAGAGATAGAAAAAATAAATCTACAAGGTCTGCTTTCTTGTTAGTGATGCCAGAAAAGAGCCAACTATAATTGTAACTGAAACTCCAATTAAAATATACCAAGTCCATGCAACTAACTTTAAGCTAATTACAGCAATCATAACAAATATGCCGGATGCAAATCCAGCTAATGCATCTTCCTGCTTTGCATGTTTATTTAGCAATCCGAGAAGAAAGGTGCCGAGTAATCCACCATAAGTAAAAGATGCAATAATTAATGCAAGCTCAACAACGGCTTTGGGACTTTCCATAAAAAAGAATGCTGAAAGAATAAGCATCGCCGACCAAAATATTGTTAATGTTTTGGAGATAATTAAATCTTTTTTCTCATTTAAAACTTTTTTAAATGGCAAGTAAAGATCCATCATTGTTGATGATGATAGAGAAGTAATAGAGCCCGCCAATGTTGAAAGTGCCGCAGCAAATAATCCTGCAATGATAATTCCTTTTGCACCGGATGGAATAACTTCAATAATAAACTTTGGAAAAATCTCATCAGATCTGATATTCATAGGACCATAATAAGCAAACAGTAAAACACCCAGAATTAAAAATAATGCAAATTGAAATATCACAACAATACCGGTTGTTACGATAGCTTTTTTACTATCAGCTAAAGTTTTAGCGGCAAGTAATCTTTGTACAATTAACTGATCTGTTCCGTGAGATGACATTGAAAGAAAAGCACCGCCAATCAATCCGCTAATTAGAGTGTATGGTTGACTGAAAAATCCTTGGAATCCCTTGTCAAATCCAAAATTAATTATATTAAGTTTTTTACTAATTTCAGTCGAAGAAAAAATTTGCGATAAATTGCCGGGTAAATTATTAATCAGAATAACACCGGCTAAAATTGCTCCACCGATATAAATAAACATTTGTACGGCATCAACCCAGATAACACCCTTAAGCCCGCCTGTGTAGGTATAGAGCAAGGCAACAAATGCGATAATAAAGATTGCAAAAATTGGTGAAATGTCCAGCAATAAATAAAGAGGAATTGCAGTTGCAAAAAGTCTAACACCATCGGAAGCGGTGCGTGTAAATAAAAAAACTATTGAAGCAAATGACCTTGTTTTTTTACCAAATCTGTTTTCAAGATATGAATAAGCAGTTGTTAAATCACCTTTATAATAAGCAGGCAAAAAATACAGCGCAACAATAATTCTTCCGAGGAGATAACCAAATGTTAATTGAAGAAAATTAAGATTGGTTAAATAACCAAGTCCTGGAATTGATATGAAGGTTAACGTACTCGTTTCGGCAGCAACAATTGAAAAGCTGATTATCCACCAGGAAATTTCTTTAGAACCGATAAAATAATCTTTAACACTTTTTTGTTTACCGCCGCTTATCTTTCCGAAAGCGGCAATAGCAATTAGATAAACTATAATAATCCAGTAATCTAATGCTGATACCTGCAATTATTCATGCCCCAATTCTTTTAAAGCTTGTTCTACGCTTTCTGATACTGGCAAGACACGATCAAGCTGAGTAATTTTTATAAGAGTTTGCACTTTTTCTGAAGGTGCCGCTAATCTTATGTGCCCTTCATTAGCAGATATTATTCTGTTTGCAACAAGAATTGCGCTAAGTCCGGAGCTATCACAGCTTTCAACATTACTCAGATCAATAATAAGTTTATTAACACCTTCAACTTTAAGAAGCATTGTAAACTCACCTTTTAATAAACCGGAGATATTTGTATCCAATCTTTTTTCATTCAGTTTAAATACTGTAATATCTCCTACGCGTTTTGTTTCATAATTCATATAAACACCTTAAAACATTTTTAAGCAAGTTAAAAAATTATTGTATGATTTTTCTGAATCAACTTCGTTATTAGCAATCTGAAAATTGTAATAATTATCAGCACCCTTTTTTGAAAAGCCAATTCTGATTTTTGCTTTAACAAGATTGGTTACATAGCTAAAAAACAAATTATCTTTTCTGTTAAGATCAATAACACCATCAACTTTAATTTCTGCAAGTTTATTAATCAGTTTATGATTTGGAAGATCAAGCTTATTCAGATCTGAGATACCTATTTCCATTGCCTTGCCTCTGAACTTAGCCGGCAGCAAACTGATTCTATAATCCTTTGTAAGGATTTTTATTGTTTTGTTTATGTGCTCCAGATATTCAAGAACGAAAAAACAGGTGCGGAAATCTTTTTCATCTTCTGGCATTAAGACTAAGAAAACCCCTGAACGCTTTAATGCTGCAGAAAATGATTGTTCATTTAAAACAACATTTTTAAGTTTTTTAGAAATAATATATCGTGCCGTTTTTTCTTTTATCAACTCAATCATAACTATTCATTCTCTTTTAGCATTTTTAGAAAATCATCCTCATTTAAAACTTTAACACCAAGTGATTCCGCCTTGGTTAATTTGGATCCGGCTTTTTCTCCGGCAACAACATAATCAGTATTCTTGCTTACGCTTGAAGTTACTTTCCCTCCCAGAGCAGCGATTCTTGCTGCGGCGTCATCGCGCGAAAACGAACTTAGCGTACCTGTTAGTACAAATGTTTTACCGGTAAAATCAGATTTTTTAATTTCTCTTTTTTCTGATATAAAATTTAATCCTGCTTTTTTTAATTCATTTATTAAATGAAGATTCTTTTTATCAGAAAAAAAATTTTTAATACTGTTGCTAATACTTGGACCAATTTCATATATGGAAGATATTTCCTCTTCCGTGGCTGTTATAATATCATCAATAGAACTAAAATGATCTGTAATTTTTTGAGCTGCACCGGCACCGACGTATCGGATACCCAGAGCAAACAAAACTTTTGAAAATGGTTGTGATTTACTTTTTTCTATTGCAGTTAAAAGATTATCTACACTCTTTTCACCTAATCTGTCAATTTTAATTAATTCATCACGTTTATCTTTTAGATGATAAATATCAGAAAAATGTTTGATAAACCCTTTCTCAACAAAAAGTTCAATAAGTGCCTCTCCTAATCCTTCAATATCCATTGCGCCGCGCGAAGCAAAATGAACTAACCGGGCTTTTATCTGAGCCGGGCACTCCGGGTTTTCACAATAAAGTGCAACCTCATTTTCTAGTTTATGGATTTTTGATTTACAAACCGGGCATACATCAGGTGGTATTGTTGGCTTACTGTTTTTTGGTCGTTCATCCATTACAACAGAAACAATTTTAGGAATTACATCTCCACCTTTTTCCAATACGACTGTATCACCTATTCTTATATCCTTCCGAACTATCTCATCATAATTATGTAATGTTGCCCGACTGATAGTTGACCCGGCTAATTTAACCGGCTCGAGTTCTGCAACAGGCGTTATTGCTCCTGTTCTTCCGACCTGCCAGGTTATATCTTTTAGTTTTGTAAATGCCTGTTTAGCTTTAAATTTATACGCAACTGCCCAACGGGGAGATTTAGCAATACTGCCTAAAATATTTTGCTGCCGTATTGAATTTACTTTTATCACCGCTCCATCAATTTCATAATCAAGTGTGTAGCGCTTCTCCTCCAATTTATTGCAAAACTCTAAAACTTCTTCAATGGTTTTACAAACTTTATAATCGGGATTTACTTTAAAACCAAGCTGCTGTAAAAGTTTTAGATTTTCTTCCTGCGATTCAAACTGATCATTGGGACTTATAAGGTAGTAAAGAAAAATGCTCAGGTTTCTTTTAGCAACAATTTTTGGATCCTGCAGTTTTAAAGTTCCAGCCGCGGAATTTCTTGGATTAGCAAATAATTTTTCACCTGATTCCTCACGTTCTTTATTAATTTTTTCAAAATCTTCAATCCGCATATAAACTTCACCGCGCACTTCAAAATCACTTAAATCATATTTAAGATTTTGTGGAAAAGAAATTTTAAGCGGAACTGAGCGGATTGTTTTAACATTGTTTGTTACCTCTTCGCCAACGTAGCCGTCACCGCGCGTTGCGGCTGTTTTGAGATATCCGTTTACATAATTAAGACTTACGGAAGCACCATCAATTTTGTATTCAACCACATATTCAACCTCTTCTCCGGCGGGTAAAGCTTCTCTTACTCTTCTGTCAAAATCAAACACATCCTGCTTATCATAAGTATTTGCAAGACTGAGCATTGGAACTTTGTGCTTAACAGGTTTGAATTCTTTTGTTAAATCTTTGCCTACTCTTTGAGTAGGTGAATCCGGTGTGATTAGATGTGGATTTTCACTTTCAAGTTTTTCTAATTCTTTAATCAGTTTATCATACTCTTCATCGCTTATAGAAGGCGCAGCTAATACATAATATCTGTAATTATGTTTATTAATTTCATTGCGAAGAGTGATTATTTTTTTTTCGATAGAAGATGACATTTACTGTTTTTCTAATTTTGGTGGTGCAGTTAAATAAACCAAACCGGTTCTATCTAATTTAAAATTTCGCACTGATCCGCTTCTTCCGGAAAATTCAATCGGTTGACCATTTAGTTGTAATGAAACACCGCCAGAATTGCCAACTGTAACTTTAAAATCCTTACTTGTTACAACTGTAAACTTTGAATTGGGAGAAAGTGTAAACTCCTGAGTTTTATTATCATCCATAATAACATAAATCCACGAAGTTTCTTTTGATATGAAAGTTAAATAAAGACTGTCAGTTACAGCAGGAGCAATTACAGTGCTGTCTGTAGGCGTCTGCGTCGTAGGTTCTTCTTCATATCTTTGTGAATTTTCCTGAACTGATTCTTCTATCGGGGTTTCTTCAACGACAATTTTTTCTGATTTATCTATTAAAAAAATATAAATTAAAGCAAATGCCAGAACAGCAAAGGCGCCAATACCTAACCATAGAATATTTTGTTTGTTTGGTTTTCTTTCATCTTCAGATTTTTTTTCCAAAGGATTTTCAAAATAAGATTTTACCGGCGTTACAGGTTTATTTGTGGGTGGACTTGTGGCTTCAATTTTTTGCGGCGTATCATTTTTAATTTCCGGTACTGCCACTTGATTAGGATCGTATTCTCTGCCTTCTTTTGCGGCTTCATATTTTTTGATCATAAGATTTTCATCAAGCCCTATTGTTTTTGCATATTGTTTTACAAATGCTTTAACATAAAGCTCAGGAAGAAATGCAAAATTTCCCTGATCAATAGCTTCAAGAAATTTTAAATCAATCCTGGTCTTAGTAGCCAATTGTTGCAAAGAGATTCCACTTTTTTCTCTTTGTTCTCTTAATTCATCTGCAAATTTATCAAGCATAATATTTTTATAAAGTTGTTATTCTATTCTAACTAATCTGGCAGCAAAAGCTCCATCCATTTGATGTCTCTGCGGAAGCGTTTGAATACATCCGTTTTCATCAATTACATCATCAGAAAACTTTTCTTTTGCTGTTTCTAATTTAAAATTTGGATGGCTTTCTAAAAATTGTTTAACAATTTGAAAATTCTCTTCCGGTTCAATTGAGCAAGTGCTGTAAACAACCACACCACCCGGCTTTACAAGTGAGGCAGCTTTTTCAAGTAATCTAATTTGAGCCGCTGCCATTTTTTTCAAATCAAAAACATCCTTCTTCCATTTGATATCCGGTTTTTTTGATAATGTACCCGTTCCGGAACAGGGAACGTCTGCAAGCACACGATCAAATGGTTCTGAGTTAAATTCCAGAGCATCACTTTCAACAGTTGTTACGCAGGTTAAACCAAGACGAGCATTGTTGGCTTTTAATAATTTTAATCTGCCTTCATATCTATCAATAGCAACGATTTTCCCAACGTTGTTCATTAAAGAACCAAGATATGCTGTTTTGCCGCCAGGAGCAGCACACATATCAAGGACTTTCATTCCGGGTTGAACATCAAGTAAACGGCATGCCAATCCCGCACTTTCATCCTGAATATTAAAATATCCTTTTGAGTAATAATCCCACGCAGTAATGTTTGTAAGATTTTGCAGTTGAACAAATTCCGAAAGAAACTTTCCCGGTTTGTATTTTAGATTTACAGAATCAAGCAATGATTTAAATTGTGAAGCATTAGTTTTGATTGCATTAATTCTTAAGGTTAAATATGGTTTTTCATTATTAGCTGCTAAAAGTTTTTCAGTTTCTTCCCTTCCAAATCTTTCAACATATCGCTTAACCATCCAAGCCGGGTGTGAATAATAAGCACTTAAGTAACCGATTAAATCTTCATTTGGATCTGGATAACGAATAGCGCTTTTGCTTCTTATAATATTACGCAGGATTGCATTTGTTAAATCCGCAGGTTTTTGTCCCTGTAATTTTTTAACGAACTCAACGGCTTCATTTACTGCTGCGTGATCTGGTATTCGATCCAAAAACATTATCTGATAAAGTGCAACCCTTAATCCATTTTTTAAATTTGGAATTGCTTTGGAAAATTGTCCTTTATAAAAACCATTAAGTATCCAATCCAGTCTTCCCATCCATCTGGTAACGCCATGAACGATTTCGTAAAGCAAAGCTTTATCCGGTCCATTTAATTCAGAATTTCTCATTTCGTGATCAAGCAGTTTTTCAAGATAAGCATCTGTTTTTTCAACACGATTAAGAATTTTAACCGCCAGCCCTCTTACTCCTTCATAAAGATCAATAACCTTATGTTCTTCAAGATGAACACTTTCACCGGTTTCTAAATTTTGTTCAACATTTTCTTCCAACTAAATACCTCTTTTTTCTCTATCACTTTTTGTTAGTTCAAATATTTTATGAAATAATTTTTCTTCTTCTTTATCAAAGATAATTTTTCTTCTGGATAAAACAACTTTTGCCGTATCAATTGCTTTTTGTAAATCATAATGTATGTAAGATTCTGCTCCACCCCAGGTAAAAGAAGGCACATATTTATCAGGAAATCCAGCACCAAAAATATTACATGAAAACCCAATTACAGAACCTGTATTAAACATAGTATTAATAGCACTTTTAGAATGATCACCAATCATCAAACCTAAAAATTGTGAACCGCTGTTTACTTCTCCGCTGCTTAATTTAACTCTTATTTTTGAATAATTATTTTTTAAATCGCTGCAGTTTGTATCGGCACCCAGGTTAACCCAGCTTCCAATATAAGCATGCCCGATAAATCCGGAGTGCTGCTTATTGGAGTAAGGCATAAAGATGGCTTGTTCAACCTCACCGCCTATTTTGCACACTTTACTAATTGTTACATTTTCATAAATCGTTGCACCGCTTTTTATACGTGATGATTCACCAATGTAAACCGGACCTTCAATAAAAGCATTTGGATAAATAAATGCATTATCATCAATAAATACAGGTCCATTTGAGGCATCTAAAACAACGCCTGGCTTTAAAGTTACATTTTTACCAATAAATATTTTTTCTTTATTTACTAAATGCACTGAAGCATCTATCTTATCTAAAAAATTACTTCTATTAGATTTATGAATTACATAATCGTAGTCTTTAGAAATTTGTTCGCCATTAATATTGATAAGATCCCAAAGGTAGTTTGCACATTTAAGATCAAGAATTTTAACGGGTAAACCATCAAAATCATTTACAGAAAACAGATCATTTAAATGTTTAATCTTGTAATCTAAATTTTTTCCCGAAAGATAAGCGGCGATTACTGTTTCACCATTTACAAAAACTTTATCTTCAGTTGGAAGCAATGGAAGTATCTCTGATAAATTTTGTGGAGCGATTATTCTGCCATTAATAAATAAACAATGATCATCTTCAATTTTATTTATCAATGCGGCAGGATTTTCTTTCATAACAACATCTGCAAGATATGGACGACAGTGAAGTGAATATTTTAAATCACCATAACTCCTTAAAACTTTTTCCTTAAGAGAGGTCATTCCGCAAATCAAATCATACACGGGACGGGAAAAAACCAACGGTTCAAAGTTGGCGTAATTGATATCTTCAAAAATGCATATCTGCATATAAACCTCAGTAAAAAAGTTAGCTAAAATTAACACTTTTTGAGTTAAGATTCTCTAACTGAATGCATAGATTGATTTAATAAAAAGATTTACTGTAAGCAATGTTTAATGATTACATAGTTTAAAATAAAAAAGCCCCTAAAAATGGGGCTATAAAATATTCTTACTAAAAATACTTTTAATTTTTTTTGCTGTATTTCTTATTGAATTTCTCAACTCGTCCGGCGGTATCAAGTAGTTTTTGTTTTCCTGTAAAGAATGGATGGGAACCGCTCGATATTTCCAATTTAACTAATGGATATGTGTTACCATCTGACCACTTAATAGTATCACTTGTTTTTATTGTAGAGCGAGTTAAAATTGCAAAATCACAGGAGGCATCCTGAAAAACAACAGGCCTATATTCTGGGTGAATTCCTTTTTTCATAATAATCCTAAATTTTATAATATTCTTAAAATCGTGGGGATAAATATAGGCGTTTCAGCAGTATTATCCAATAACTTAAAAAGTCAATTTCTTGCAAATTCTATTCAGTTTTGGGCTTTTCGGAGGATTGCATACGCTGTTTTAATCGCTCAACTTCCTGCTTTTCCTTCGGTGATAGATTTATTTGCATAAAATTTAAATTATCCTTTTTCATTTCGGAAGCCGAGGCAGCTTCAGGAGCTGGAGAAATATTTCCGCTCATTTTCTGAGGCGGCTCCGTTCTTAAACTTTCTACTTTTGGTTCTTCATCAATCGCATGGTCTTTAAATCCCGATCCTTCTTTACTAAGCATCAAACCATTATCAGATTCCGAAGGTTTGGATTGAACTTCAGTTTTATCTTCGCTTAGTTTTCTTTTTTCATTAGTTTTAATCTGGGGTTTATCAGCAGGAGAAATATTTTTCTCTTCAATTCTTTCAACAATAATTAAATCTTCTCGTAATCTTGGTTGAAGGTTTAGTGGATCTTCCATTTCAGTCGGCTTAATATCTATAATAAAGAATATTATTACAGCAGAAGCAATCGCTACACCAGCAGGAATTAATTTACCTGGTGTAAAAATCTTATCCCAAAATCTTTCTTTCTTTTTACTTTCAGATGAATTTATTTTTCTCCAAAGATTTGCTTCAAAATTTTGTGGAGCATTAACTTTGGGGAGATTTTTAAGATCATCAATTAGCTTATTATATTTTTTTTCTTCATCATTCATTCTTTCTTAACCTCAATCATTATAAATATCTTTTAGATATTTCTGTAATTCAGCTCTTCCTCTGTTTATGCGTGATTTAACGGTACCGACTTCAATTCCAATTATCTCAGCGATTTCCTCATAGGATAATTCCTGAATATCTCTAAGAATCACAGCTTCACGATACGAATCACGAACTTTTAAAAGAGCTTTCTGAATTATTTCTCTTTTCATATTTGCATCAGCACTAACATCAGGGCGATAAGATTCATCCGGAATTTCAAATGTTTTTTCTTCTTCGCCGTAACTGTTTATAGAAAATAAATTTCTTCTGCGTTTTCGCTGATATTCTGTACGTGCAAGATTACCTGCAATTGTATAAACCCAGGTTGAAAATTTTGCTATTGAGTTATAATTATCTTTATATCTATAAACTTTAATAAATGTTTCCTGAACAACATCAACACAAGAATCATAATCGCCAAGAAATCTGTAAACATAATTTGTTAAAGGATTCTTAAATCGCTGAATCAGAATTTCAAATGCTTTTTCATTATTGTTATTCTGAAATTCAATTATCAGTTCTTCATCAGTAAAATCGCTAAGAATTCTATCAGCCAACGTTATTATACTTTAATTGGTTTATAAATGTTTCAATTTTCAGTTAAAAATTACAAAAATTTTGATCACAACATAACAAGGAAGAAATATCAATCAATCTGGTATTATTTCAGCAATTAATATGCTTAATAGTGTTTGATTATCAACAGATGTTGTCTTTAATGATATATCTGCTTTTAAAAGAGCTGAAAATGCATTGGCAAGATTTGTATCTGTATAAATTTTTCTTGCCGCATAATAATCTTTAAGATAAAACGGATGTGTATTTAAAATTCTTGCAATTTGAAATTCATTAGTGTTTTGTTTGGTTAACTCATCTAATCGTGCAAGACCTGTAAAATATTTATTAAGCATTGCAATAATTTGTATCGGCTCCATCCCGTTTTTAAGAAGATTAAGTAAAACTTTTAAAGCATTAGATTTATTTTTTTTACCAATTGCATTTTGTAAATCAAAAATGGTGTATTCTTTTAGAGATGTAGATAATCCGCGAATGCTATCAATGGTTATTTCTTTTGTTTCCCCGAGATATAAAAATATTTTTTCAAGTTGTGATTCTAACGTGGTTCTGTTTTCGCCGGCTATATCAATTAACAACTGAGCATTTTCATAAGAAAGTGTTTTTCCGTTTTTTTCTGTCTTAGCGATAAGCCATTCAATAAGATTTTTACCTTTCAATTCTTTTGCTTCAAAAAGATAGCCATTTTTCGAAAGGGTTTTATATGGTTCTGAGGCATCGATTGAGATTAATCCATCATGTATACAAACAAGCACGGTAAAATCAGAAGGAGATTTGGCATAAGAGGCAAGTTCTTTTTTGTCTTTTACTTTATCGGTTTGCTTAAATATGATAAGTTTTTTTTGTGACCCAAAGGGAAATGATGAAGCTATACTTAAAACATTTGAAAATGTTTGATTATCTCCATAAAATATTTCTTTATCAAAATCAGATGAGATAAAAGGTTCAATAAATTTTTCAATTGATTCAACTACAGCATCAATATTATAAGAGTCTTCTCCGAACAAATAATAAACCGGCAACAGTTTTTTTTGTTTTAAATGTTTCTCAATCTCTAATATGGATGGTGCAGTAATCTTTGCCATTTTTAACTTTAAAATTAAAGATGATATCTTTTGGAAAGATATCATCTTAAGAAGATATTATTTTATTATTTACAATTTATCTTTTTTCTATGATAACACTTTCCATAACAACATCGTTTAATGGTTTATCCTGTGGACCTTTTGCAACCTTACCAATCGCCTTCACAACATCCATTCCGGCAATAACTTTTCCAAAAATTGTATGATGACCATTTAACCATGGTGTTGCAGCTAGAGTAATAAAAAACTGACTTCCATTAGTATTGGGTCCAGCATTTGCCATTGCAAGAAGTCCTTCTTTATCAAATACAAGTGAGGGAACAATCTCATCTTTAAATTTACCGCCCCAAAAACTTGCTCCACCACGCCCCGAACCTGTTGGATCGCCACCCTGAATCATAAAGCCATCAATTACTCTATGAAATATTACACCATTGTAATATCCTTTACTTGCAAGTCCTGTAAAATTTTCAACCGTTTTGGGAGTTTCTTTTTCAAATAATTCAATTTCAATTGTACCCATATTTGTCTTAATTACAGCAACTGTTATGCTATCAGCCATTTTTTTTGTTTCCTTTATTTGTGAAAATATATTTGTTGAAATAAATAACGAAAGAATCATTAGCGTTAATAATAATTTTTTCATTTAACCTCCTAAGGATTAATAACATTTGTGTACAGCAAAATTAAAATTGTCAATCCAAGTATTATTCTGTAGTAGATAAACACAAATGTTGTATTTTTTTTCAAAAACTTTAATAAAAAATCAATCGCAAAATATCCGCTTACTGCTGCAAAGAAAGTTGCAACTATCATATTTGTTATAAGATTGACATCAATAAATTTTAATGATTGATACAGCTCTAATAAACCACTGGCTAATACTGCGGGAACACTTAACAGAAAAGAAAATCTTGCTGCAACATCGCGCTTTAATCCAAAAAATAATCCACCGGTAATTGTTGTACCAGATCTTGATGAGCCAGGTATTAGCGCAAATGCCTGTGCTATTCCAATCATTATTGAATCAAAAATTGTAATGTCTTTGATATCCTTTTTAAACTTTGCTGTTTTTTCTGCAATTGCAAGAATGATAGCCAGCACTATTAAACTTCCGCCGATCACATAAAGATTTTTTGTAAATGTTCCTTCAATTGCATCTTTAAATAATAATCCAATTACAACAATTGGAATTGACCCAAGGATAATAAGCCAGCCAAGTTTTGCATTGGTTGATTGTTCGGAATACTTAACCCTTTTCTGCAAATTATCTCTCAGAAATTCTGTAAGAATATTCCAAAGATCTTTCCAGAAATAAATCAGGATTGCCAGCATTGTTCCGAGTTGAATAACAGCCATAAATGATGTCCAATGCTCAGGATTTTTATCGGAAATCAGATTCATAAATTTACCTGCAAGTGTAAGATGACCGGTGCTGCTTATCGGTAAAAACTCTGTTAGCCCCTGAATAATTCCTAAAACAATTGCTTCAATAAAATTCAAATTAGCTCCTTAAAATTGATATGAAATTCCTAAACGAATACCGAATGAAAGAGAATTAAAACTAACATTGCCGATAACATTATTATCTGTGCTGGCTTGCGGCTCTTTTATCTGATCATAGCGGGCATCAGCGCCAATATAAGCGTAAACGTTATCTGATATGGCTGTATTTGCAGCCGCACGCAAAATTAATCCATAACCGAAAGATGAATAATTATAATTATTAGGATCAGCAGGAAGTTTTTCTGTAATCGACAGGAAACGAACTCCGGCACCACCGCCAAATTTGAAGTAATATCCTTTACCCATTAAAACATAATAATAAATTACAGAGGGCATTACTATCGAGTAGGTTAGATCATAAGTTCCGCCTGTTAAAGTTGAGTTATATGAATTAAGTAAATAACCTAACTCTCCTTCCAGCTGGCTATTGGGGCTGATCATTCTTCCATACGATCCGGAAAAATTAACTGCGGAGTTAAAAGAACCAAGCAGATCAGTGTAGTTCGCTTCAAGATAATCCTTAAGAGAAGGAACACTAACAAAATCTATTCCCATTGATGCTCTAACTTCGTTTGCTTTTTGTGCGAATGATAAATTGGCAGCAATTAGTAAAACAAAAATTACAAATATTTTTTTCATACTTCCTTTATTTCTGTTTCAACAACTTTTAATAAATTTTCTTTTTGTTTATTAACTATAAAAAACATAATCAATGCGGTTACAATAAATAAAATATAACCAATAATGTGAGTCAAAAAAGCGTAAGCTGCACTGATTGTTTCACCAAATCCAAAAATTAAAACCAGTGTGGATTTTGCAAGTGTATGATATGAACCTGTACTGCCGGGCGTTGGTATAATAACTCCTATTGCGCTAATACTCATAACAATCCAGCCCATTGCAAAAGTAACCGGTTGAATTTTTTGCATATCAAGCATTAGCAACCCGACATAAGAGCCATAAGCATAAGCAATAGTAATGACGATGGTTAAAAAAATTGTCCAGAAATAATTCTTACTTCCTTTTAAACTTGCAAATCCTTCTGCAAGCATAGTAAATATGTAAGCAATTTTTTCAGCTAGTTTATGCGATATTTTTCCGACAAACTTTATTATAATTTCAGAAAATTTTTCCTTGGATCGCAGAATAAAAGTTAAGACTATAACAGCTATAAAAGTTAACGCTGCCATAATATAAAGTGATGTTATCAGCCATGGAAATTTTTCTGAAAGATTAACGCTTGTAATAAACAATGCAACAACAACTGAAAAACCTAAAGAGATTACATCAATCACCCTCTCAAGAATTACAGTTCCAAACATTGATGATCTTGATAAATTTTCCCATCTGCCGATTAAAACTGCACGTGTAACCTCACCTAGTTTTGGAGTTACACAGTTAACTCCGTAACCAACCATCAGTGCACCAAAAAGATTTTTCATTGAGGTGCCGGGTTTAATCGAGTTTAAAATAAATTTCCATCTAATCGCCCGTAGATAATGGCCAAGCATTGTTACAGCAATAAAAATTAAAACCCACAGAATGTTAGCATGCCAAACAATATTAAGCACCTCACCAAAATCAACATCATGAAAAGCTACGTATAAAAACAAAATGGCAAGTACGATAGACAAACCATAATTTATTATAACTCCGGCTTTGCCAAACTTGTTTTTTTTATCTGAGGTCAACTACAGCGGTTCCTTCCGGTGGTATAAAAGTAAATTGAGAATCGGATAATTTTTGATTCAATTTATAATTTGAAAATAACACCTCTATTGTTCCACTATCTTTATTGGATATTATAGCTCTGTCAATTAAATTTTCTTTTGTGATATATAACTTAACCACACCCATATTATTTCTGTTTGATTTTGGCTTAAGGATTAAAATTTGTTTGTCTCCTTCTGGAGATAAACTTAATTCACATTCGGATGGATATTGATAAATTAAATAATTAATTGATAGCAGCCCCGAACCCGTTTCATCATAGTTACTTATAATAACTTTTTTATCCTTCTTGTTATAATTCCAGGATGTTGATCCATTAGATACAATAGTTTGATAAGGAAATTCTATTCGTAGATTATTTTCTTTTTTAAAAAACATTTTTCCCGTCTGTACAGATTTTGCATTCGTCTTTTGCGTAATATCAACAGACAGAGTGGAAATTGAATCAAATTTGTTTTGTAAGGATTTTAAAACTGCTTCTGCATTCTGTGAAAAAGCAATTGCTGAAAAGAATATTAAAAACAGACTTATTAAATTTTTCATAGTAAACTCTTATAGATATAAATAATTTAGCATTTGGACTAAATAGAACGCAGAATTGTTTCAAGCTGTTCTTCGCTTTCTACTAAAACAGATCTTGCTTTGCTGCCATCATTTGGACCAACAATTCCCGCTTCTTCAAGCTGATCAACAATTCTTGCGGCACGCGAGTAACCTAGTTTTAATTTTCTTTGAAGAAGAGATACCGATCCCTGTTGATGACGAACAATAACACGTGCAGCATCTTCAAACATTGGATCAAGATCCTGTAAATATCCACTTACGGCATCTTTCTTTTTTTCATAAAGCGATGGCAAAAAATATGGTTTTGAATATGCCTGCTGCGAGTAAACATAATTAGTAATTTTTTCTACCTCATCAGTTGAAATAAAAGCATTCTGAATTCTTATTGGTTTTGGTGAACCGGTTGGAAGAAACAGCATATCACCTCTTCCTAAAAGTTGTTCAGCACCATTCATATCAAGGATTGTACGTGAATCAATTTTTGTTGCAACCTGATAAGCAATTCTTGAACTAAAATTTGCTTTGATAACTCCCGTAATAACATTTACAGATGGACGCTGTGTTGCAAGCACAAGATGAATTCCAACTGCTCTTGCAAGCTGTGCAAGTCTTGTAATTGGCTCTTCAACTTCTTTTCCGGCAGTTATCATCAGATCTGCGAGCTCATCTACAATAACTATAATGTAAGGGATTGCGTGATGTTTAATTGTTTCTGTATCGTGTGGTTTTGTTTTAGGATCTGAAACTTTTTTATTGTAATCCACAATATTTCTAACACCGGCTTTGGCAAGTTTATCGTACCGTTTTTCCATTTCATACTCAACACTCTTTAATGCAAGCACAGCGTTTTGAGGATTTGTGATAATCTCTTCATCAAGATCAGGGGAAACTGCCAGATAATGTTTGCGAAGTTTATTGTAAAAAGATAATTCTATTTTTTTAGGATCAACCATAACAAATTTAACTTCTGAGGGCTGCTTTGTATAAAGCAAACTGCTAACGATCATATTGATTCCCACACTTTTGCCGGAACCAGTTGAACCAGCAATAAGCAAGTGCGGCATTTTTGAAAGATCACTTACATAAACATCACCACTAATAGTTTTACCAAATGCCATTGGTAGTTCCATTTCGGATTCATTAATCCTCGCCAGCACTGATCTTGCATTTACTATTGAAGCTTTTGCATTTGGAATTTCAACTCCGATTGCACCTTTACCAGGAATCGGCGCGATAATTCTTATACCTCGTGCAGCCAGCGCAAGTGCAATATCATTTTCCAATCCAACAATCTTACTGATTTTAACTCCCGGTGCAGGTACAATTTCATAAAGTGTTACAACAGGTCCGGGTGTTACGGAAATATCTTTTATCTCAATATCAAAAAGTTTTAGTTTTTCTTTCAGAAGTTCAGCGTTACGGGTAAGTTCTTCTTCAGCAACTTTATAATCCTCTTCCGGTGCTGCTTCTAGAAGATCAAGACCGGGCATAACATATTCAATTTTTTCCTCCCACTGATTAGGAAGTTTATGCTCTTCCTCAGCTTCCGTTTTTTCTTTTTTCTCAGGAAGTTCACCGGTTTTTTCTATATCAACTTTTTTAACTTCTTCCTTTACAACTTCATTTTCAACTACGGGTATTGGCGCATCATCTTTACGGATAATTCTGATTCTTGTTTGCTCTTCGGTTTCTTCATCCATCAACTCTGCGGCGGATAATTCTTCTGGTGTTAATTTTTCTTTTTTCTTTTTTCTATCTGTTCCAAGCTTTTTAATTTTTTCAAGATTTTCTTTCTCTTTTTCATTAAGCGCCTTGGAATCATTTTCATCAACCGGAGTTTCTTTTTCGGAGCTGCTAAATATTTCTTTAAAGAAATTAATTATACTTTCAATTTTGATATCAACAGCAAAAATTAAAAGTGTGATAAATGCGCCAGACAAAATAAGTACGCTTCCAATACCGCCAACCAATCCTGCTAAAAAATTTCCTATATGATCACCAATAAACCCCGATAGCTCATACGTGTTTGATAAGAAATCATAGTTTCGCAGAACCCCAAAGAAGCTTGCAATTATTATTGAACTGAGCAGAAGAACATTGGAAACATGTAGTCTAAATTTATAATCAATTTTTTTGAAGAATGAGATTCCCCACAAAAATAAAACGATTGGAATTGTTATCGAGAAATAACCAAAAGTTTGTTTTACAAGAAACTTGGAAAAGTGTGCACCAACAACGCCAAGCCAATTTTGTGTATCAATTTTATGATCGAAAGAATTGAAAAAATCTGAGAATAGTGTTGTAAGATTTGCTTCGTCGCGTCTATCAAACGCAATTACACTTAAGAAAAGGATTATGGAAATAATAAGAAGGAAAATTCCAAATATTTGTCTTTTATTTTCAGGCGTTAAAATAAAATAATTTTTACCGGAATTGTTCTTTCCGTTTTTTTCTTTAACGCTTTTTTTCTTTTTAGATGCCATTTAAAATTAGTATTTAAACACTAAGAAATTTTAAGTTTCTTTAAAACACCGTTCGAGTAATAAGGAATAATATTAAACAAATCAATTTTACTGCAATATTCAAGATCAGCTTCAAATCCGTTTTCCAATAATATTTTTCCGTGATCTGAGTTTTTAAGCATTGAAAAAATATCGTTACCATATTTTTCATACAAAACAATACTCGCTTTTGCTGAATCATTTAACTCTAAATCTTTTATGTGTGTTTGCAGTTTAGAAATCATCATTCCGGCGCAAACTGTATCCTCAAGCGAAAAATAATTGTTCCGACCAGAACAAATTATTTCTACATCAGTATTTAATGAAATTAGATGATTGCTAACGGCGGAAATATTTAAGAATGCACAACCGAATAAGTATTCGGAATATTTTGCCTTAGCAATTGCCTTAGTTCCGTTTGTTGTGTAAAAAACAATTGATTTTCCATCAACTACTTCTTTAGAATATTCAAACGGTGAATTACCAAGAGCAAAGCCCTCAATTTTTTTTGTGTTCCTTTCGCCGCCGAGCAAAGTCTGCCCGCCAAACATTCCACCTGAAACCTTTACAGCAAATTCAACCGAAGCAACGGGAACAATTTCTTTTGCGCCATTATTTATTGCCGTTATTATCGTTGAAGTTGCTCGTAAAACATCAATAACAACAGTGGTTTTACCAGTAAAATAAAGTTCATCAATAATTACAGGCGAAAGGAATACGTTTAATTTCATAAAGCGTTCTATCTTTTTACAAAAGGTAGCTTAACAACTTTTGCCGGAACTTCTTTTCCGCGTATTAAAAAATTAACATCAGAACCAATTTCAGAAAATTTTGTTTCTACATAACCCATCGCAATTGGCTTTTCAAGCACCGGACTTAAAGTTCCACTGGTTACAACACCAATTTTATTTTTATTAAAAGTTATATCATATCCGTGTCTTGGAAATATTTTTTCATCAGATGTAATTGCAACAAGCTTTCTTTTAAATCCACTCTCTTTAAATTTTAGCAGTGCTTCTTTGCCAATAAAATTTGGTTTAGAAAGTTTTGTGATCCATCCCAAACCAGCTTCTAAAGGATTTGTAGTTTGATCAATATCATTTCCATAAAGACAATATCCCATTTCTAATCTTAAAGAATCTCTTGCTGCTAAACCAACGGGTTTAATATCAAATTCTTTTCCGGCATCAAAAATTTTATTCCATAAATCCTCAGCAGTTTTTTCATCACCGGTAAAGTAAAGCTCATAACCAAGCTCACCGGTATAACCGGTTCTTGAAAATATCATATCAATTCCAGCAAGTTTTAATCTTGTAAAATGATAATATTCAAGAGTAATTTGAGTATCGGTAAGTTTTTGTAATGTCTTCAGTGAATTTGGTCCCTGAACAGCAAGCAAGGAATAATCATCGCTCAGATTTTTCAATTCAACACCAAACTTGTTATTCTTCTGCATCCACGCAAAATCTTTATCGATGTTTGAAGCGTTGATAACAAGTAAAAATTCGTTATCGGCAATTTTATAAACAAGTAAATCGTCAACTATACCACCATCTTCATAGCACATTGCAGAGTACTGTACACGTCCGGGAAAAAGTTTTGAAGCATCATTAACGGTTATGTACTGAACAAAATCCAGTGCCTTATCACCTTTAACAAAAACCTCGCCCATATGTGATACATCAAATACACCTACTGAATTTCTGACTGAATTATGTTCGGCAATTATTGAGGAATATTGGATAGGCATTTCAAATCCTGCAAACTCAACAATCTTTGCTCCTAATTTTTTATGAATGTTAAAGAACTTAGTGCGTTTCATATTTATTTCCGTAATTTTTTTAAAGATTATTTACTTTGTGATTTTTTCCAATCACTTAAAAACTTTTCTAATCCAAGATCCGTAAGCGGATGATTAAACAATTTATCGATTACTGTAAACGGCATCGTGCAAACATCCGCGCCCATCAATGCTGCTTCAACAAGATGCAATGGATGCCTAATGCTTGCCACAAGAACTTCTGTTTTGTAATTATAGTTTTTATAAATCTGAACTATTTGAGAAATCAAATCCATTCCATCGTGGCTTATATCATCCAATCTTCCAACAAATGGACTGATGTAAGTTGCGCCAGCTTTAGCAGCAAGCAATGCCTGCGAAGGTGAAAAACAAAGTGTAACATTTGTTTTAATATTTTCTCCTGACAAAGTTTTTACAGCTTTTAATCCTTCTTTAATCAAAGGCACTTTAACAACTATGTTATGATGAATTTTTGATAACTCGTGTGCTTCCTTTAATATTCCATCGTAATCAGTTGAAACAACTTCGGCACTTACCGGTCCATCAACAATAGCAAGAATTTCATCAAGCAGTTTTCTAAAATCTTTTTTTTCTTTAGCCACAAGTGACGGATTGGTTGTAACACCGTCAAGTATTCCAAGAGATGCTGCTTCTTTAATTTCATTTATGTTTGCAGTATCGATAAAAAATTTCATATCATAACTCCACTATTATTAGGATAAAATATTTTCACTTTGTGTTCATTTGGTGTTTTAGAGTTTTTGTGGCAGAGTATTTCTATCATAAAA